>NZ_JBFWIJ010000011.1:0-79929 GCF_050256055.1 Sphaerochaeta sp.
GTAAATTTCATTGGTTCTATATATCGCCTTTACAAGAAATAGCTATTTTCACAGAAACAGGAGGCCCCAAATGGCCTCTCTCTGTTAAAGATAGAGGAAAATGACAGTATTGTCCACCTCTGTTGCATAACCTGTATGGGTTCAGGCATGTCAGGTACGCAATCAACACGCTGGAGAAAATTCTTGTATATTTTTTTGACAATTCTTGAATACTAATGCTATACTACTTTTGCTTAAACGTTTTAGCAACTACATAAGGAATGCTTATGCCGAAAACCAGCTTGAAACAAATTGCACAGGAAGCTCATGTTTCGGTTACCGTCGTTTCCTTGGTACTGAACAATAAGGCAAAAGAGAACAGGATCAGTGATGAAACCCGAGACCGCATCCTGGCCATCGCACAGAGGGAACAATACATTCCGAATCGACTCGCCAGTGCGCTGCAGTCAAAACGTTCAAACATTATCGCCATCGTCGTACCGTTTACCCCTGTTGGATTTTTCGTGGAACTGATCTACCACATTGAACAATATGCGATGGCCAAGGGGTATCAGGCGATGGTGATCAACACCTTCAATGATGAAAAGAAAGAGCGGGAATCCCTGGGATTGTATCGTTCCGGGTTGTTCGATGGAATGCTCATCGCTTCCCTGAACAATTCCTCCCCAAGTCTGAACATCTATCGGGCAATGCAAAATCAGCTCTTCCCCTTCGTCTTCGTTGATCGTTTCGCCGAAGGAATCAAAGCGGACGTCGTATCATCCGATCATTTCCATGTTGCCTATGAAATGACTACACAGATGCTTGAAACGGGAAAACGAGACATACTGATGCTGACCAGAGGCGGACAGGCAATGAACTCGACTGCCAAACTGCGTATCGAAGGCTATGAAGCCGCGATGCGGGAAAAGGGTCTCGAACCATGGGAAGCATCGTTCCAACTTCTCAGTGGAGAGGTCGATGGACAAACAACCATAGCTTCCGTACTCGCTGAATTGACGAGGAAACCTGAGGCAATCTTTCTTCACTCCGGATATTACATGCCCCATCTCATCAAAGTCTATGGGGATTCCCCCTTCAAATCCTATAAAGCAGAATTCATGACGGTCGACCAATTTTCCTTCACCCAAGACCTGATGATTCAAAAAGATCTGCTCGAACACGTAGTCGGTCATTTTTTCATCACCATACAGGATATCAAGCAAATAGCACAAAGAGCGTGCGATATCCTTTTGGAGAAAATCGAACATACAAATCAGGAATTGGAAGCGAAAACCATCCATATTCCGACCAAAACATTCTGGGGGTAAATACCAAGAGCTATCTTGGCAGAAATACAAAAGGAGAGAATTGTATGAAAAAACATTTGATGGTTGCTTTTGTACTCATGTTTGCACTTGTGCTGGGTTCGTCTTGCACAAAAGCACAACCGACACCTACAGAGAGCAGCACAGTGCAACAACAGCCGACGGTAGCGACACCTGTTGCAGAAGTGAAAAGCACTCCGGCTGCACCGAAAGCATCGGTATCCACCTTACAGCAGATACGCGACCGAGGGTATATCGTCGTGGGAGTGAACGCCTCCAATCCCGGATTCGCCTACCTGCAGGAAGATGGAAGCTACCAGGGATTTGAAATCGATCTTGCCAAAGCCTTGAGTGTGGCTGTTTTCGGATCACCTGACAAACTGGAGTTCAGACCCTTGACCAGCAAGGAACGTTTCGTTGCGTTGCAGAGCGGGGAAATCGACGTGCTGATCCGCACCGCAACGGTGAATCTGTCCAGGGATACGGAGCTGGGACTCGACTTCACTTCTCCTTATTTTTATGATGGACAAACCTTCGTAGTAAGAGACAATCTGGGGATCAATACGATCGAGGATTTGGAAGGAGCCTCCATCGCCGTACTTACCGGCAGCACCACCGAGACAAACCTGGCGGCAACCATGGCGAGCAAGAACATCTCGTACCGTCCCCTGACCTTCGAGAATCTTGATGAAATGAAGAGTGCATTCATCAATGGCCGTGTTGACGCAGTTTCCGTGGACAAATCCTCAGCTGTTGTATTTTTGGCTCAATTTGAGAATGCAGGGGACTTCAAAGGATTGGAAGAAACCATCAGCAAGGAACCGCTGGGCATCGCTGTCAGACATGGAGACAGCAACTGGAAAGATATCTGCCAATGGACATTGTTTGCCATGTTCTATGGGGATGAACACAACATCACCAGCGCCAACGTCGATGAAGTACGTGCAACAACCAGCAGTCCAGAGACAAAGAATGTGCTGGGAACCGGCAAGGAACTGGGGCCCATGATGGGACTTTCCCTCGACTGGGCATACCAAATCATCAAGCAGGTCGGCAACTATGGGGAAATCTTTGATCGAAATCTCGGTATTCCTCTGCGTGTCACCCGTGGTTACAACAAGCCTTGGAACCAAGGCGGATTGTTCTACGCCAATCCGTTCAATTGATCCACAGAATCGTTCATCCTACCTCGGCCAACCGGGGTAGGATGACTTGGGAGAACCTACATCCATGTCCAACGGCCCAGCAAAATCACACCGAACACCCATCTGGCAAGACAGCCATAAAAGGAATCTGCTCAGTCAGTTCCTCTTCACCGTCTTGATCATCATCTTCATCTCCATTTGTTATGGAAATGTGGTGAATTCCTTATCTGAAATAGGGATGATCCCCTCATTCAAGTTTCTTCGCATGGTGAGTCATATAGATATCAGTGAATCAATCTTACCGGTGGACAACTCCTCAAGTTATGTACGTTTGATAGCCGCAGGGTTTCTGAATACCATCTCCATTTCATTCCTTGCAATTATTTTTTCGACCATGCTTGGCTTGGTTGTAGCCCTTGCCAGGCTTTCTGCCAACTTTCTGCTCAACAGAATCGCGATGATTTATATTGAGATCATCCGCAATATTCCCCTGCTATTGTTGTTGCTTATTTGGTATCGCGCATTTTTCCTCAAGCTCCCCGGGATCCAGACAGGAATACTCTGGGGGAAACAGACACTTGCGAACGGGCAGACATCTGTCTCTTTCTCTCTTTCAAACCGCGGAATCAGCATGGTTTGGCTGCGACCGTCCGAGCATATGCAGCCTTTCCTGATTTGCCTTGCCATCATACTGGTTGCATCCATTGCCTTGGTATGCTTTCTGAAACACAGGGAGTCGAGAACTGGCAAGGAGCAACATACGCTTTTCTACCCGATTATTGTGTTTCTGGCTGGAGCGGTCATTTCCTATCTACTGCTTCCCTACCCTGCCTTGCAAAAAGACATTCCCATCTTGGGTAAATTCAACATCACCGGAGGAATGCACATCACCTCAGAGTGGTTCAGCTTGTTTTCCGGTTTGATTCTTTATACTTCTGCATTCATCGCTGAAATCTTCCGAGCAGGAATCCAAGGTGTCCCGAAAGGACAAATTGAAGCCGCAAGGGCATTGGGATTCAGTCATATGAAAACCATTCGCCTCATCATCATTCCCCAGGCAAAAGTAGTGGTGATTCCCCCGTTGACCAGCCAATTCCTCGGTGTAGCAAAGAATACTTCCCTTGGGGTATCCATCGGATTCCCCGACTTATTTGCGATCTCGGGAACCATCATCAACCAATCAGGAAGAGCTTTGGAGATGATCAGTGTCGTCATGGTCATATACCTCGGGCTTAGTCTTCTGACCAGTTTGGTCATGAATCTGTACAATCGACGGATCCAAATTATCGAGAGGTAGGTAGGGATACATGAAAGAACAAACCATACAATTGGACAGAAAACCAAACCGCATGCTGCACTGGATGCATACCAATCTTTTCTCCTCCATTGGGAATACCCTGTTGACCGCCCTATCAGTCCTGCTTTTGTATGAATTCTTCGCCAAAGCCTTCATACCACTTTTTTCGTGGGATTGGACCGTGATCAAAGCGAACCTGAAGTTGATTCTTACCGGTAGCTACCCCATCTCCGAACTCTGGAGAGTATGGGTATGCCTTGGGTATGCGACCTTCTTTTTCGGTTGCTCATTCGGCATGACCGCGAAACGCCCGCAGAAGGTGCTGTATGGCATTGCCCTATTTCTTGCTGCACTTTCCTTTCTGCCGTTTGGAGGACAGCAGAAAACATCACTCCGACTTTTGATTCTCATTCTCTTCGGTTCATTTTTCCTCATCCAGCGAATCGGAAAGGAAAAGCAGTCGTTGGTGGTGACCCTTGGGTGGGTGTTCCTGCTGCCTTTCTCTTTTTGCATCATCAGAGGTTTCGGATTTCCCCTGCCTTTGGTGAAAACCAATCTTTGGGGAGGATTATTGCTTTCGCTGCTCATCAGCTTGACCAGCATCTTCCTTTCCTTGCCGATCGGACTCTTGTTGGCATTGGGGCGACGCAGCAACCTCAGGATTCTCAAAAGCGTTTGCATCTTCACCATTGAAATTATTCGTGGAGTCCCCTTGATCACCATCCTGTTCATCGGATATCTCATTCTTCCGATGGCGTTACCGAAAGGATGGGCCCCATCAGTCTTCATCAGGGCTCTGACCGGGGTGGTGATGTTTCATAGTGCCTATATGGCGGAAGCGTTACGTGGAGGATTGCAAGGTATCAGCAAAACCCAATATGAGGCTGCAAAAAGTCTGAACCTCAGCACGACGAAGACCATGGCATTGGTCATTCTTCCTCAGGTCCTGAAACGTATGATTCCTGTTTTGGTGAATATGTTTACCTCAGCTCTGAAGGATACCAGCCTGATCAGTATCATCGGGATGCTCGATCTCATCGGCATTTCCACTTCGATTGTCAGCAATCCAAAATATCTGACCGGTAGTGCCCAAGTGCTCTTCTTTGAGGGGGCCATCTACTTCATCCTTTGCTACAGCATTTCCAAAGCGAGCATCCTTCTGGAAAAAAAGCTCGGCGTCACTTCAAAAATCCATTCATAACAAGGCAGGGAAGTATGCAAAACACGACGCAAAAATCCGAACTGATCACCTTCAAGGATGTTCATAAATGGTACACTCCTGAATTTGAGGTGCTCAAAGGCATCAACCATACATTCTACAGAGGGGAGGTATCAGTCATCATCGGACCGTCGGGAAGCGGAAAATCCACCTTCATCAGAACCATAAATGCCTTGGAGGAATATCAACAAGGAGAAATCACCATTGACTCCATCCCATTGGACCATAATATCAAACACATCAATGCAATCAGAAGCAAAATCGGGATGGTCTTCCAACAATTCAACCTCTTTCCTCATCTATCCGTATTGCACAACATCACCTTGGCGCCCATCTGGATTCTCAAGCAGACAAAGGAAGAAGCAGAGCATACGGCCATGCAGCTTCTGGATCGGGTAGGAGTGAAGGCGCAGGCATTGAAATATCCCAACCAACTCTCGGGAGGGGAACAACAACGTGTGGCTATTGCCCGTTCCTTGGCGATGCATCCCGAGATCATGCTCTTTGATGAACCCACCAGTGCCTTGGATCCGGAAATGATCAAGGAGGTTCTGGATGTAATGAGTGAGCTTGCAGACAAGAATATGACCTTGATCGTCGTAACCCATGAGCTTGGATTTGCGAAGGCGGTGGCTGATCACGTCATTTTCTTTGATGCAGGGAAGATTGTGGAAACAGCATCCCCGGATGAATTTTTCGCTGCTCCGAAAAGTGAACGGACAAAACTGTTTCTTTCTCAGATATTGAGTCATTGAGTGCTGAGGGGTGTGAAAAATGCAAGTATATGCGCATAGAGGGTTCAGCGGGAAATATCCGGAGAATACCATGTTGGCATTCTCCAAAGCCGTAGAGGCAGGATCAGACGGAATCGAACTGGATCTCCATTGTACCAAAGACGGTAAACTGGTCATTATGCATGATGAGACCTTGAAACGGACAACCGGCCTTCCGGGATATGTTCGGGACTATTCACTGGATTTTTTGCAGCAATGCAATGCAGGCTTGCCCTACGAGAATCAATTCGGCGAAACCCCAATTCCGAGTTTTTCCGAATATTGTGCATACATTCGGGACAAGGACGTCGTCACCAATATCGAAATTAAGACAAACCGCATCTATTATGAGCGGATAGAGGAAAAAGCGCTTGAAACCATCCGATGCTTTGGTATCGAGGACAAGGTGTTGTTTTCCTCATTCAATTGGCTTTCGGTCATGGCCTGCAACCATCTGGCTCCGCATATACCTTGTGCAGCCTTGATCGAGGATGCCTATGTAGATAACATTGAATACAGTCTGCGTGACTTGGGCATAACCTACCTCCACCCTGATATTCATCTGTTGGATGATCAAAACGTGAAAGCCTGCAAGGATCAGCATATCGGCCTGAACGTCTGGACCGTCAACACTCCCCAAGACTTGAAGCAATTGATCGCATGGGGCGTTGACGGGGTGATCACCAATCATCCAGACCTTTGCCTTGCGGCACTCAATCCTCCAATTCCCACGACCTGACCAGATCCCTGATCGCAAGTGTCTTGGCGTACGGACCTGAATACGACCGATCGTCCAACCTGGCCAGCGGCATGGCTGCCATGCTGGTCGCTGAAATGAACAATTCATCAAAACGCCCCGCCTTGAGGTCTGACAAAAGAGGAGCGGTGAAGACCACGGAGAAGCCCAGTTGTGCGGCTGCCTTGAGCACCCGCTCCCGAGTGATGCCGAGCAACACCAACTCGTCGCTTGCGGTGTACAGGGTTGAGCGCTCGAACGCAAAGAAATTGCTTCTCGTTCCTTCCAACACCCGGCCGTTCCTATCCGCCAGCAGAGCCTCGAAACAATCCTGTCGATGTGCTTCTTCCAACGCAAGGTAGTTGAGCAGGAGATTGCCGGTCTTGCAACTGGGAACCAACCGCTCACCGAAATACGTGATCGCCCCTACTCCCCGGGTATAATATGAATCCGGATAACGCAGCATCTTCTGGGCGGTGATGAATAGCTGGGGTTCAGGCCCTCCGTATATCTGGATGCGCATCGTCGCTTCACCAAGTTCATCAGTCTTGATCAAGTCATACACCCACTTCGTCAATTCCTCCCTGCCGAAGGGATGGACCAATTTGATTCCCTCACACGAATGGGCCAGACGCACTAGATGGTCGGCAAGGTGCACAGGATGAGATTGAATGATCCTGATTGATTCATAGGTGGAAAAGCCAAACTGGACTTCCCTGCGGGTTACCGGAACCACCGCTTCTGTGGTATGGATGACCACACCGTTATGGATTGCATGTTCGCCAATCATTCTCAGACTCCTCTTTTATGGGTACTTGATCAATTCGCGGGGCTTGCTCCCATTCGGGGGCCCCACATACCCAAGCTCCTCCATCTGTTCGACCAGACGGGCAGCCCGGTTGTACCCTATCTTCAACCGCCGTTGCAAGTATGAGGCGGAAGCGCATTTTCGTTCCACAACGATGGCAAGCGCACGTTCCATCAATTCGTCATCACTGCTTGCATCACTGGTTTCCTCATCATCGGAATCGCTGGTCTTGCTCTCCTCGTCCTCGAAGAAGGATTCATCGATGAAATCGGGCTCTCCCTGGGAGGAAACGAACGCAACTACCTGTTCGACCTCCTGATCACTGAGGAATGATCCCTGGATGCGCTCGGTAGCTGGATTTGAGCTGGACATATACAACATGTCACCCTTGCCCAACAGCTTGTCGGCCCCTTGTTCATCCAGAATGATCCTGCTGTCGGTCGCGCTGGTTACGGCGAAAGCTATGCGGGTGGGGATATTGTTTTTGATCACCCCGGTAATGACGTCCACCGAAGGCCGCTGGGTGGCCAACACCAAATGGATGCCTACCGCGCGGCTCATCGCTGCAAGTCTGCTGACCTTCATCTCCATGTCCTTGCCGACCAAATGCATCAAATCGGCGAACTCGTCGATCACAACCAAGATATACGGCAGTTTCTCCCGGGCCAGATGGCTGGCCTCGATCTTCTCATTATACCCGATGATATTCCGTACATTGATGCCTTGCAGCAACTTATAGCGACGATCCATCTCATAGAGACAGAAATCAAGGGCCTTGAGCGTCCGCTTTGCATCGGTAATGACCGGAGTGAGCAAATGCGGAATACCGTTGTAGATATTCAGTTCCACAATCTTGGGATCGACCAGGATCATCCGCACTTGCTTGGGACTGCGCCGGAACAATACGGAACAAATCAAGGAGTTTACACATACGCTCTTACCGCTTCCCGTAGAACCGGCGATCAAGAGATGCGGAGCCTTGATGACATCGATGACAATCGGTTGGGCCATCAGATTCCTGCCCAGTACCATGGGAATGCCGAAACCCTCCGGCAAGGAAGGGAGCATCTCCCGAAAACCGATGATGTCGCGCTTGGCGTTGGGAATCTCCACGCCAACAGCAGACTTTCCGGGGATCGGGGCGACGATGCGTACCTGGGTAGCTGCCAAAGCCAACGCAATGTTGTCAGCAAGATTGACGATCGAATTGACCCGAACCCCGGCGGCGGGAAGCAATTCGAACATGGTCACCGTCGGTCCTCTGACGATATTGGTCAATTCTACAGTAATATTGAAATCCTGCAGCGTCGACACTAAAATCTGCCCCCGTTTGAGGGTATTCTCATCTACATCGGAGCCGATCTTCGGGTAGGACAACAACATGGATTCAGCGGGAAATTGATACGTGATCCTGTTTCGATTCAACAAAGCGCTCGTTCCATTTTCCCGGCCGCTCAGGCCGCCTACCCCACTCTCTGCTTGAAGACCGTCCGATTCAGGCTCCTCCTGCTGGACCTGCAATGTCTGCGGCTCTTCCAGAACTGCGCCATTTTTCGGTTTTGCGGTACTCTCCGGGGCAAAGAACGTCGGCTGGACAGGAATCGGATCGATTGCTGGAGGGTCGGGTTGTTCATATCGGACCGAGAGAACCCGTTCATGAATCGCCAACGGCTCTGGCGCCGGTTCCATCTCAGTTTCCTTTCTTGCCTGATGCTCCTCAACCGCTTGTGCCAGCATCCCCTGCACATGGCCGCTCTTCTCAATACGTCTGGCCTCATGCTTGCGAGTTCCCTTCCCCACTGCCTCCAAGGCTCCCTGAAGAAACCCGGAAAGAGGAGCAGGGCTCTTGGTTGCTTCCCCTTCGGCTGTATTGCTTGCTACCCGTTGCCCCTCCTCTTGTCTCTTTCGGGCAAGTTCCTGCTGCTTCCGCTCAAGGTAGGAGACTCCATTGTTGCGCTTTCGCTCTTCGGTCAGGGTATGCAGCGCGCCGATGCTGACCTTGCCCAACACCTGGATCTCATCGACTTCGATGACTTCCCGCTCCTTCGGCCGTTCGACGACCGCCCGCTTGCGGGCTAGATTCTCCAAATTGGGAATATCAACTATCGGAGGAAAGTCGACCTGCTGTTCGCCGAATGAATTTCCTTGTTCCTCCACAAGGGGAGCAACCCGTTTTTTCTGGAGCACCACCGTCTCCTGCTCTTCCTCTTCCGGTACGTTCTTCCTTCGGCGCCACAGCGATCCACGTTTCTTTTGCTTCGGCTCCACCTGTGCTTCCTGCTTGGCGATACGCTCGGCTTTCCGCTGCTGATACCGTTCCAATCCATCGCCGATCAAAATCAGGATGATGAACACTACAGTCTCTGCCAGAAATGCCATGACGACTTTCCAGGAGGCTGTACGCAAGTCGACCGAACTGGCGAGCAACCGCGAAGCAAAAAGCGGTTTGTCACTTCCCATCAACATATGGGAGAGCGTATACAGCGTATACGCCATCAAAGCGGTAAACGGAACAAGGATGAAGGTGAACTGTCTCCGCCCACGGAAGGCGAACGTCATGATCGTCCAGATTCCCAGCAGAAACACCAAGGGAACCAAACCGAACAGGGATGGGGTTGGAGAGAAGGAGAAAAAATGTTCCAAGACGGTTCGAATACGGGCGAGCAACGCAGAATCGATACCGAACAGCGGCAACACCAACAGGCTGCCTACCAACAGCGTTGCTGCCAGGCAGAACAATCCGAATAGCAATGAAAAGCGACCCTTATGCTCCTTCACACCTTACTCCTTGGTTTCTAAACACTCCATACGGCCGATGGTATCACACCTTTTTCAGGATACACAGCATTCGATCCGCATCAAGAAAGGGGACCTTCAGTTTGACGAAGCGTGCCTGCCAACGACTCTTGCACTGCTTTTCTACTGCAAGGAGTTCTTGCAGAACTTGGTCTTCTTGTGCTTTATAGGCGCAAACCGTACCACCCTCGGCCAATATCGGGGCGACCTCATCCAAGATCTCAGCAAGCGGACGGAATGCACGGAAGGTGATAAGATCGAATTGCTGCTTCACTTCCTTCAGGTCGCGCTCCAGCACCTGTACCCTTTGTCGCAGTCCTGTGCGAACCAATGCATTGCGCAAAAAATCGACCCGCCGTCCCATCCGCTCCACCAAGATGAAGGAGTTCTGTTTCAGGGCGACAGCCAAGGGGATGCCGGGAAGCCCAGCCCCCGAACCAAGATCGGCGATGGTCGTGGAGGCACTGAAATCGGGAAGTCCAGCAAGAACCGGTGCACCCGCCAAGGAATCCAATAGGTGTCGGATGATCAGGTCCTCACCTTCAGAGCCTACCAGTTTGTATACAGGATTGAAAAGTTCCAACTCGGCAAGGTACGCCGCGAGTTGGCTATGCTGGGAATCATCAAAGTCAAGACCGAGCTCGCGGATGCCTTGCGCCAACAATGCGGAGAGCTTATCGTTCATGCCGCCCTCCCTTGTCAAGATGGACGATGAGAATCGCCAGGTCGCTGTTGCGCACTCCATTGATACGCGAGGCTTGGCCGACGGAGAGGGGACGAACTTTCTTCAATTTCTCCCGTCCTTCCGCACTCAAACCATCCATTCGGTCATAATCAATTGCATCATCGATGGAAAGGCTCTCCAATTTCTCGAACCGATTGATCTGCCGTTCCTGACGGTTGATGTACCCTTCGTATTTCACATCAAGTTCCACCTGATAGAGGATCGGTTGTTCATAGCCGGACAATTCGGGAATCCGACCAGCAAGATCGGCAATGGTGACCTCGGGCATGCGAAGTGCCTGGAACGCACTCTTCTCCTCATACTTACGAGTTCGCAGCAAATCCTTGACGGCATCCATCTTTTCAATTTTTCGGGCGAGACGATCCAGTTTTTCCTGGGTCTGCAGACCCACTGCATGGCCTTTGGCGGTAAGCCGTTGGTCACAGTTGTCATGACGCAGGTTCAGTCGATATTCTGCACGGCTGGTGAACATACGGTATGGTTCCTTCGTTCCCATGGTCACCAGATCATCAATGAGAACTCCGGTATAGGCTTCGTTGCGGCTGAGGATCAAAGGTTTCTCTCCCTTGAGTTTCTGTGCGGCATTGATGCCGGCCAGCAAGCCCTGGCAGGCGGCTTCCTCATACCCGCTGGTACCGTTGGTCTGTCCTGCTATGAACAGATTCTCAAGCAACTTGCTCTCCAAGGATGGATAGAGCGCCTGAGGATCAATGTAGTCGTATTCCACCGCATACGCCGGTCGCATGATCTGTGCATGCTCCAATCCCGGTATGCTGTGGATGAATGCAAGCTGGACGTCCTCGGGAAGCGAAGAGGAAATCCCGTTGAGATACATCTCCTCGGTCCCCACCCCTTCCGGTTCAACGAAGATCTGGTGCCGCTCGCGGTCGGGAAATCGAACGACCTTGTCCTCCAGGGAAGGACAATACCGAGGCCCTTTTCCTACGATTTTTCCCCCGTACAAGGGAGATCGGTGAATGTTCTCCTGAATGATCCTATGAGTCTGCTCCGTCGTCCAGGTGATGTAGCAAGGAAGCGAGGGACGGTCGACGCTGTCATAGTCGAAACTGAAGGGCATCATGATCGGCTCGCCGTCCTGCAATTCCATCTTGTCAAAATCGAGGGTGGACTTTCGCACCCGTGCGGGAGTCCCCGTCTTCAGCCTGCCTACAGGAAATCCTTTGGCGCGCAGGGCGGTTCCCAATCCTATCGCTGCCTTCTCATTGAGCCGGCCGTCCGGAGCATCGTATTCCCCGATGAAAATCCGCCCTTCCATGAATGTACCGGTGGTCAGGACCAGAACCTTGCAACTGATCGTATGGCGGCGCTCGGTGACCACCCCGACCAATCGTTTGCCCGTGGAATCAACTAAAAAGTCCACTACCGTATCCATGAACAGGGAGAGGTTGGGTTGCGCCTCCAAAGTTTGCTTGGCAAGCCGGGAATAGGTGAATTTATCGGCTTGGGCGCGTGGAGCCTGTACTGCCGGGCCTCTTCGCCGATTGAGGATCCGGTATTGGATCATACTCTGGTCGATCAAGTGGGCCATCTCCCCACCAAGCGCGTCGACTTCACGTACCAGATTTCCTTTTGACAACCCTCCGACTGCAGGATTGCAGGAGAGTTTTCCGATTGTATCAAGATTCTGGGTGATCAAAAGCGTCTTGAACCCGATTCTTGCCAGGGCGAGGCCGGCTTCAATTCCGGCATGTCCGCCCCCCACTACTAGTGCATCATAATCCATCTTATTTTCCTACACAAAATCCACTGAATATCGTTTCCAGGATATCAGCGGGAGTTACTTCTCCGGTAAGTTCACCCAGGTTCTGCAACGCCTCGCCCAGCTCGACGGCAATGATATCCAACGGGATATCCTGATCGACCAGGACCAACGCACGTTCCAAGGCCTCGGCTGCATGCAACAACAACCGATGCTGCCGCTCCGACTCTATGATCAGTTGGTCTTCCATCGTACTCTGCATTCCATGCCTGAGCCGATTTGCAATCTGGCCGAGCAGAAGGCCGACCCCTTCGCCGGTCTGGGCGCTGATGGCCAACTCACCCTTCGGAGGTTTTGCCAGATCGCTCTTGTTGTACACGACCAAGGTACGTTCATCCTCCTGAGGAAGTGGACCATGCTCGCTGCTGTCCACCAAGTACACGACAAGATCAGCTTGGCCGATCAGGCGTTCGGTACGTTTGATCCCTTCGCTCTCGATGACATCCTCGCTTTCACGAAGCCCGGCTGTATCATAGAGCTTGACCGGAATGCCCTCGACATCCAAGTCCGCCTCGATGTAATCACGGGTAGTCCCGCGTACCGGACTGACGATGGACCGTTCCTGTTTCAACAACAGATTAAACAGAGAGCTTTTACCGGCATTGGTAGAGCCTGCCAGCACAATACGTGCCCCCTGCTTGAACAGTTTCCCGATCTGATAGGTGGAAGAGAGTTGCTTGATCAAATCGAGGAGAAACACCAACCGCTGCCTCGGGAAGGTGAATGCGTCCAATTCATCTTCTGCATAATCCAGCTGGACCTCCACAGTAGCCATGATGGCCATCAACTCGTTCTTCAGGTGGGTGATTTGATCCTTGAGACTTCCTTCCAAACGACCAAGCGCCATGGAGCGGGAGCGCTTGCTCTGGCTGGAAACCAATTCCTGGACAGCTTCTGCCTGCGTCAAATCCAGACGCCCGTGCAAGAACGAGCGGAACGTGAATTCTCCGCCCTCGGCACTGCGCAATCCCAGACGGGCGAACAACTCAAGGATTTCCTTGATGACCGCCAAAGAGCCATGGCAAGTGAATTCCACGGACTCTTCCAGGGTATACCCATGCCCCTCGGTATAGACTGCGCATACCACCTCATCAATCCTTTGGTGTTCCTCATTCTGCAGATATCCGTGCACGAGCGTTGCATTTTCTGCTTCCTCAAGGGCCTTCGGGCGTGAAAAACAAGCGGCAAGGCGCGCTCTGCATCCTTGTCCACTGACCCGTATCACAGCAAGAGCACTCTGCACCCAACCGGTGGCCAGGGCATAAATGATATCATCCGTCTCGTACCTACTCATATGATCGAGTATACTGTAGCGGGACGGCCACTTGCAACACGGACAGGGCTTTGGCTATGATGCGGCCATGAAAGCAGCAGCGCAATTTCGCAGTACAATGAACCGTACCATCAGGACGTTCTTCGATGATCGGGGCTATACGGAAGTGGACACTCCCTCACTCAGCCCCACCCTCATACCGGAAGCTACCATCGAGAATTTCAGCACCCGTTTTGAAAATCCCTTCATGCCGTCAACCGATCTCTATTTAATCCCCTCTCCGGAAATCTATATGAAGCAGTTGATCGCCAATGGGTTTGGCAGCATCTATCAGATCAGCCATTGCTTTCGCAACAGCGAACAGCTTGGACACATCCACAACCCTGAGTTCTCCATGCTGGAGTACTACACCATGGATGCCGATGAACAGGATTCGATCAGGATCACCGAGGAACTGCTGACCTCATTGCTCGATCCATCCGCGCCTGAGGATCTGAAGCCTCCCTTCGCTCGCATCACGGTGGAAAAAGCAATGAAACACTTTACGGGCATCGATCTGGGACAACACCAACGACAAGCCTCCTTGGCGAACGAAGCACGCAAGCTCGGCCTTTCGGTTCCTGATGAACCGGAAAGCTGGGAGGAAACCTTCAACCGAATTTTCCTCACGTTCGTGGAACCAAACCTTCCCCAGGACAAACCGTTGGTCCTGGAGCGCTATCCATCACAGATCGAATGCCTGGCAAAACAGGATGGGTGGTACCGAAAACGCTGGGAACTATACATCCGCGGCATTGAGATCGCAAACTGCTACGATGAAGAACGTGATGAACGGGTGATCAGCGACTATTATGCATCGGAATATGCCAAACTGATCCAAACCAGGAGCGAATCAGGCTCGGTGATCCCTGACACTGATCCTGATCTGGCAACAACGTTTGCACGTATGCCGCAGTGTTCCGGGGTGGCCATCGGGCTTGACCGCCTGCAGATGGTGTTGATGGGAAAAAGCGATCTCCAGGGGGTGATTCTTTTTCCCCTTTCTGATATGCTGAACAGTGGCTATACGCGCAATTTGTAACTATACGAGGTACTTAGCATGATTAAAGCAGGTCAAATCGATAAGGGAACCGCCTTGTTGATCAAAGGACAGCCCTTTGTTTGCATCGACCGTGAATTTGTGAACCCCGGAAAGGGTTCTGCATTCGTTCGCCTCAAGCTCAAGAGCCCTGCTACCGGTCAGACGCTCAGTGAGACGATGAAAAGCCAGGACAACGCTGAGGATATCACCGTGGTCGATAGAGACTGTCAGTATCTGTACAACGATGGGGAGCATTTCCACTTCATGATGACCGATACGTTTGAACAGATCGAAGTTCCCATGGCAACCTTTCCCGATTATGAATTCTTGATGAAGGACGGTGAAACCTACCGTTGCACCTTCTGGGAAGCACAATTGCTGGATATCCAGGTTCCGCCCAAGGTGGTATATCTGGTGGCAGAGGCTGAGGAAGCCGTCAAGGGTGATACCGTACAAGGTGCAACCAAGTATGTTACCACCGAAACCGGACTGAAGGTTCGCGTTCCCATTTTCATCAAACAAGGTGAGAAGATTCGGGTGAATACGGAAACCAAGGAATATCTGGAACGGGTGAACAGCTAGGCTGAACGTTTCCCTTGCAACCTCCAAACTATCGTTTGGAGGTTTTTCTTCGCCCGTTTCCTTGGATATTTCTGTCTTATTCCGACCAACTCTTGGATTATTCATACCTATTAATTCCTTACTTAATAACACTTAAAAAGTTTTGACTTCTCAAAGCAACCCTCCTACAATACAAGTAGCGAAAAAAGGAGAGTAGCAATATGAGAGGAAAAACATTTCTGATCATCGTACTGGCTGTCATGCTGTTGGTGCCGAGCTTCGTCTTCGCCCAAGCCACAGCGGAACAGCCCAAGGAATCATCGATGCGTCTGGCATGGTGGGGCAATCCGACCCGTGACGAACGCACGCTCAAGGCGGTGGAGATGTTCCAGGCCAAATACCCGGAAATCAAGGTTGAGACGGAGACCACCGGTTGGGGCGGTTACTGGGACAAGATGAACACCCAAGCCGCAGCGGGAAGCCTTCCTGACATCATGCAGCACGACTATGCATACATGCTGCAATGGGTGCAGCGCAATCAACTCGCCGATCTGACTCCGTATGTGCAGAAAGGAATCATAGACCTTTCAAAGGTCAATGAATCCTTCCTCTCCGGGGGAAGAGTCAACGGAAAGCTCTACGGCATCAGTTTGGGAACCAATGCAGTTTGTCTGACCTACGACCCGGCGGTATTGGCTAAGGCCGGCATTGCCGAACCGGACAGCGCAACCTGGACCTGGGACGACTTTGAACGCATCGCGTTGGAGATCTACAAGAAGACCGGCGTACAAACCATTCCGTTCTTCACCACCGACCCGAAGGTAGGATTCGACAACATGATCCGCCAAAGCGGAGCCGCCACCTATGGGAAAACCGGTCTTGGCTTTACCGATCCCTCAATCCTGAAGGAATTCTACGCCATCCAGCTCAGATTGCAGGATGCCGGCGCCTTGATCAAACCGGAAGTGGCCTTCGTACTGGTAACCCCGGAGGAAGGGGAATTTGCCAAAGGCCGTTCCTGGGTTGAATTCATCTGGTCCAACCAATTCGTCTCCACCCAGGCTGCAGCAAAACGCCCGCTCAAGTTGGCACTGCTGCCCAACATCAAGAATCCAAAGGCAAAAGGAACCTTCCTCAAACCTTCGATGTTCTTCTCGATTCCCGCGTCTGCAGAGAATCCCGAAGCAGCTGCCAAGTTCCTCAACTATTTCCTCAACGACCTATCGGTCAATGATGTGTTGATGGGCGAACGAGGGGTGCCCATTCCTGATGATGTACGCGAGCACATGGCTACCAAGGTGGACCCGGTGAACAAGCAGATTTTTGAATACATCAGCCTTGCTTCCCGGAATGCAGGCCCGATCGACGCTCCCGATCCAGCAGGAAGTGGAGAATTCCTGAAAATGGTACGTGACGTATCCCAAGAGATCCTGCTCAAGAAAGTCAGCCTCGACGAAGGGGTTGCAAAAATCATGAGCAAAGGAAACGAAATTCTCAAGTAATCATGCACACGCACGGGGGCTGCCCGACGGCAGTCTCCCCTCTTGGCCCTATTCATTTTCAAGGAGCACCCATGAAGCAGCGAGTATTGCACAAACAATCCTGGAGGGAGGACCTTTCAGGCTATGCGTTCATCAGCCCTTGGCTGCTTGGATTCATAGCCTTTTCCATAATTCCCATCCTCTTTTCCCTGTACTATTCCTTCACCGATTATGACATACTGGGCAAACCGGTCTTCAACGGCCTGGAGAATTTTCGGAAAATGGCTCATGACGACCTCTTCTGGCAATCCTTGAAAGTAACCTTTTTCTATGCCTTTATTTCTGTGCCGCTGCGACTTGGATTTGCCTTTTTTGTAGCGATGCTTTTCAATCGCGGGACCCG
This sequence comes from Sphaerochaeta sp., assembly GCF_050256055.1. Taxonomy (NCBI): domain Bacteria; kingdom Pseudomonadati; phylum Spirochaetota; class Spirochaetia; order Spirochaetales; family Sphaerochaetaceae; genus Sphaerochaeta; species Sphaerochaeta sp. The sequence goes on from NZ_JBFWIJ010000011.1 coordinate 17,406, forward strand.
GGCCATCCGATTGTATCAGGCAATCTATTATGTTCCATCCCTTGTCGGCGGCTCAATCGCCGTAGCAGTGATGTGGCGCAGGCTCTTCATGGCCGATGGTGCATTGAATGCAGCGTTGGCCAAAATCGGCATCATCACCGATACCTCTTGGATCGGCAATCCGGATACCGCCATCTGGACTTTGATCATTCTGGCGATCTGGCAGTTCGGTTCATCCATGCTGATCTTCCTTGCCGGACTGCGTCAGATTCCCAAGGAATTGTATGAAGCGGCCTCCATCGACGGGGCAGGGCCGCTGCGCAAATTTTCCAGCATTACCGTGCCCCAGATCACACCGGTACTCTTCTTCAATCTGGTCATGCAGCTGATCAACGGGTTCACCGTCTTCACCCAGGCCTTCGTGGTATCGGGGGGGACCGGAGATCCGTTGAATTCCACGTTGGTTTATGCACTGTACCTCTATCAACGTGCATTCAAGTACTACAACATGGGATACAGCAGTGCCATGGCATGGGTGTTGGTCCTCATCATCGGTTTGATGACGGCTTTTGTCTTCAAGACTTCCAACTCCTGGGTGTTCTATGAATCAAAGGAGGGCAAGTAAGATGCATGGATACAAAGCCAAACACCTGCTGGTGCAAAGCATCTTCCACATCGTGGTAATCCTTCTGGGATTTCTGATGCTCTACCCGATTCTCTGGATGATCTCCAGTTCCCTGAAGGCGAATGCGGAAATTTTCAATACCACGACCCTGATACCGTCCTCCTGGCATTTCGAGAACTATTTGCGTGGGTGGAAATTCAACAATTCCATCACGTTCACCACCTTCTTCGCCAACTCATTCTATTATACGATTCTTTCGAGCCTGGGAGCCGTCATGGCTTCATCCTTGGTTGCATATGGGTTTGCCCGCATCCCGTTCAGAGGGCGATCATTCTGGTATGCAGCCATGTTCCTGACCATGATGATACCCTACCAAGTGGTCATGATCCCCCAGTTCATCATCTTCCATAAAATCGGGTGGATCAACAGTTTCAAGCCCCTGGTCATCCCCCAGTTTGCAGGACTGCCCTTCTTCATCTTCCTGATGGTGCAGTTCATCCGCCAGATCCCCTATGAGCTGGATGATTCGGCAAAGATCGACGGATGCAATCGGTTCATGATCTATGCGCGCATCCTCTTTCCCTTGATCAAACCTGCGGTCATCACCAGTACCATCTTCAGTTTCTATTGGAGATGGGACGACTTTCTCGGTCCCCTGCTCTATCTGAACAAACCCAAGCTCTTCACCGTCTCGCTTGCGCTGCGCATGTTCAGCGACCCGATGACCTCCACGGACTGGTCTGCCATCTTTGCCATGGGAACGCTCAGCCTGCTTCCGGTCCTACTCATCTTCCTACTCTTCCAGAAGTACATCGTCCAAGGATTGGTGACCACCGGTTTGAAGGGCTAGCCGAGTTTTTGTGCTTCACACAAGCTAAGCAGAACGATCCCGATCCCATGGGTGTCATCCAGACGGGGAAGCAGCTGATGGGCATAGTATTGACGGGAGCAGGAAAACTCCGAACCTCTGCAGACTCCCCAGACATGCCCCTCTGAATCGATGGCCGTCTCCTTTAGAGCCTGCACCGCCTTCAGGCACGCCTGTCGATATGGCTCTCCGTCAGGGTACCAACCGCTTCGGACACCTCGGGAGAAGGAACAGGCAAACATGGCCGTACAACTACTCTCCTCATAGGACTGAGGCATGTCCAATACTTGGTGGAACATGCCATTTTCCCCCTGAAGACGTAGTACACCTTTGCTGAGACCCTGAAACAACGAAAGCAGCGCATCACGCTTGGGGTGGTCGACATCGAGGACGGTGAGCAATTCGGATAGGCTGAACAAGGCCCAGCCGTTTCCACGCCCCCAGGGGATGCCCGTCACCAAATTCCGCTCGAAGTCATAGACATGACTCATCAACTGTTCTTCCTGCAGAAAGAGATACTTGGAAAATCCGAAGAACTGATGCACTGCATCTTCCAAATATTCAGGGTTGTTGCGATAGGCGGCATACCGGCACAAAAATGGAACCGACATGTACAGATCATCCACCCACAGCGTGTTCTCATGAAAGGTATGCATCAGACCGGTACGAAAGAACGTTCCGTCCGAGAGCCTTGGCTGGGTCTTGGACAGGTAGTTGCCCACCACCTCCATCAAAGGAGCATAGTCGTGAAGTTCATGATCCTTCGCCACTTCCAGCAGGGTGGAAGCAAAGGAACCGCAGTCATCGAGACTATCGAGGCTGGTCATCAGATGATGGACTGCTGTGGCACCGCCCAGATGTTCGGCATCCCAGCATGCATAAGCATAGGTGTCGATACTGCTTTGGATATGTCGATTTATATAGGAATGGATGCGATTCGATAGTTCCGGTTCCGTCGGCTTGAGCATCCGTTCGGTTTCCACCAGACCATAGAGAGTCACCCCCAAAGGATAGTTCCAATGACCGAACAACACATTGTCGTTGTACATTCTCAAATAGGTTGAGACTCCCTCCAAGTGCCAGAAATCCTGACCCTGAGAAGTGGCGAATGGTTTTGAGCATTGGACGATAAAGCCTTCCGGTCGCATGTCGAAGGGACCGGCGAACAGATACCGGTAGGAGCTGTTCAGATCCAAGACGGGGGTGTGGCAGAACAGCGGAGCGTTCGTCCTAGCTTCCTTGATCGAGAGTTCGAACCCGTCCCCCACTTTCGCATAGCAGACCAGATCATGATCGCCCTCGGAAAGCTCCACCGAACCGGTGATGCTTTTCCCATCGATGGAGAGCTCTGCGTTGCAGATGACATTGCACCATGTACTTGTGTCCAAATGCAAAGCGGTGGCGACAACAACATACGATTGCGCGGATGCATCGTTAAATATCCGACCAAGATCCACTGCATCATCCTTGAAGTCCGGTAATTCAGGCAACCAAGCCAGGACATTCAGGTGTTGGGCATCCAACACATCCAATTGATTCTCCAGCGTCTTGGAATAACAGAATCCTTCCTGTTCCGGATACAAATCGGGCATAAGAAAATAATAATCCAATTTCCCGACCCAGGTACCGAACTCCCCTCCGAAACCTCCACTGGTATTCTCGCACTCCAGCACCACGTCATTGAAACCTTCGTGCATCACAAGCTCGAAGATTTGCTTGGAACGGGCACGCTCGGAAAAGATGTCGCTCTGGGCGGCGAGCACCCCGTTGACAAACACCCGTATCGGACCGTAGGGGATCAAGGCAAAGCGCAGATTCATGACCATCGGTGCCTGATAGCGTCCCCAGAGATAGGAAAAGGTCCCCAGCTTCGCATCCGGAAGCAACACTTTCAGATCCGCAAGGTATCGATAATCCTCCCTGCGGTAGATGCCCCGCTTCATGAAGGGACGATAGGTATACCCCCCTCGTTCATGCACAGAGAGATAGCGAGAGGCAATCGTCCGTGCAGCTTCCTGATCGGATGCCGTTCCCATATGTTTTGTTCTGTCCATACTCCAAGTATCGTATCGAACGACGCTGGATGCAAGAACAAACACGAAATGGGAGCTTGCGCTCCCATTTCCGATACTGAGGATTACTCAGCCTACCAAAATCTGGAGGTCATCCTCCACCGAGGAAATTCCGGCAATGCCGAAGTTTTCCACCAGTACATTGGCTACATTCGGAGAGAGGAATGCAGGCAAGGTGGGTCCAAGATGGATGTTCTTCACTCCCAGATAGAGCAAGGCAAGCAACACGATGACCGCTTTCTGCTCATACCATGCAATGTTGTAGGCGATCGGCAGGTCATTGATGTCGTCCAGACCGAAGACTTCCTTCAACTTCAAGGCGATGAGCGCCAAGGAATAGGAGTCGTTGCACTGACCGGCGTCCAACACACGGGGGATCCCGCCGATGTCACCGAGATTCAGCTTGATGTACTTGTACTTCGCACATCCTGCAGTGAGAATGACCGTGTCCTTGGGCAGCGCCTTTGCAAACTCGGTATAGTAATCCCTGCTCTTCGAGCGACCGTCACAACCGCCCATGACGACGAACTTCTTGATCGCTCCACTCTTCACCGCATCGACGATCTGGTCGGCGAGGGCGAATACTTGCTCGTGCGCGAATCCACCCACCAGCTCTCCGCTCTCAATCTCCGTCGGAGCCGGGCAAGTCTTTGCCAAGGCGATGATCTCGGAGAAGTCCTTCGTATCGCCGACTCCGCCCTCAATGTGCTTGCATCCCGGGAATCCAGTAGCTCCGGTGGTGAACAACCGGGTCTTGTAGGACTCGGCGGGAGGAACGATGCAGTTGGTTGTCATTAGGATCGGACCGTTGAAGGATTCGAACTCCTTCTTCTGCATCCACCATGCGTTTCCGTAGTTGCCGATGAAATTCGGATACTTCTTGAATGCCGGATAATAATGGGCGGGAAGCATCTCGGAATGGGTATATACATCGACACCGGTTCCCTGGGTCTGCTCAAGCAACATCTCCAGATCCCTCAGGTCATGACCGCTGATGAGGATGCCAGGGTTCTTGGCGACACCAAGCTTGACCTTGGTGATCTCGGGGTTGCCGTATGTGCTGGTATTCGCCGTATCCAGCAACGCCATCCCTGCCACACCCCATTTCCCCGTCTCCAGGGTAAGAGCGACCAACTCCTCGACACGCTTCTCTTCCAGAAGATCGGCAAGCGCGGTCTGGATGAATGCATCAAGTTCCTCATTGTCGTTGATCAGATTGTTGGCGTGCTTGGAATAGGCACTTACCCCTTTCAGGCCGTAGGTGATCAACTCCTTGAGACTGCGGACATCCTCATTAGCTTCTCTGAGCACGCCCACCTGCTTGGAAAACCCGGCATAGGAGGCACTATCCAGATTATCGAACAGAGCAGCCTCGGCAAGCCCTTCCTTGTTGGACAGAGAGGCAAACAGAGCCTGCTTGGTCTTGATGGTGAGCACAATCCTGTCCACGATCATGGCATCATCGAAATTTGCATTGGTGATGGTGAGAAAGAGATTGTAGGTGACCAGATGATTCACATCCTTGCCTACCGTCTTTCCTTCTGCACGAGTTCTCACTGCCACTTGGCTCAAGCCTTTGGTGACCCAGATCAACAGATCCATGAGATTAGAGGTTTCGGGCTGCTTACCGCACACCCCAATTTGTGTACATCCAAAATTCCGTGCGGTTTCCTGACATTGGAAACAGAACATCTTATTGTCCATCGTGTATCTCCTTGTAGAATTCTTAGAAAATGACGACCAGAAACATCTTGAAACGTTCCGGGGCATAGATTGCATGCGCTACATTGCTGGGCATCAGAATCGACTGTCCAGCATGGATCGTGGAGACTTTTCCATCAATGGTGATCTCACCGGTTCCATCCAAGGCAATCAGCAATGCATCCCCGCCGCTGGCGTGGGTGCTGATCTCCTCACCTTTCTCGAAGGCGAAGAGGGTAAGACTATGGTGTGTGTCCTGTGCCAAGGTCTTGCTGACCACCTGCCCCGTTTGATACTGGATCTGCTCGGCAAATGTCATGACTTCTGCAATCTTGAAATTCTTGATCATACCTATTGTACTCCTGTATGGGCTTTCGCCCTTCCCTACAGGTAGAGAATACCCTGCATCACGGCAAGCGTATGTTGGAAATACAACAAATTAAATATTTCTTGATTTTTAGGGAATTCTTGTCCTTCCTGCGGAAACCCCCTATACTTTACCAGTCTTCATCGTGGGGGTACTCGTTTGGGAATCATTGAACTGTTGCTGGTGTCCGTAGGTCTTGCCATGGATGCGTTTGCCGTGTCTCTGTGCAAAGGACTGCGCATGCGCAGGATCAAGTATGCCCAAGCACTGGTAATCGCGCTTTTCTTCGGTTTCTTCCAAGCAGCCATGCCTCTATTGGGATGGGTACTGGGACTCCAGTTCGAGCGTTACATCACCGCCATCGACCATTGGATCGCCTTCATTCTCTTGGGAATCATCGGAGCAAAGATGCTCTACGACTCCCTTACCGAAGACCCTTCCTGTCCCATCGAGAGCGTAGAGCATCTCGATCTCAAGGAGCTGCTGCTCCTTTCCATCGCCACCAGCATCGACGCACTGGCGGTAGGCATCACCCTTGCATTTCTGAAAACCGATATCATCCGCTCGGTCTCCTGCATCGGACTGATCACCTTCGTACTTTCCTTCGCCGCGGTTGCCATCGGAAACCGATTCGGCAACCGCTTGCAAAGCAAAGCAGGAATTGTGGGAGGAGTCACCTTACTGGCGATCGGATTGAAAATCCTCCTCTCCCATCTGGGAATCCTTCCTTTTTAGGATTCCAATTGGTCATCCTCGGGTTCTCCCCGATGGACACTGCCCATCAAGAAGAAGGCTACCAGCATGGAAGCCGAACCGTAGAGGAAAATTGCCCTGAAACCGAAGGCGTCAATGAACGCCCCGGTTATCGGGGGCGAAATGATGGAAGCCAATTGACTGAAGAAATAATACAACCCGGTATAGATTCCCACCGTCTGATAGGTCGACATCTGCCAAAGCATCGGGAAACTGTTGGTAACGACCGAAACCCAGAAGATACCGAAACAGAAGAGTAAGGCCCAGAAGGTATACTGCCGGACAGCGGCACTCATGGATGCGGTGAGCGGATCATGGAAGAAAATTCCCGCCAGCAAAACCACCAGAACCATGAGGGAGAAACGGATCGTCTTCTTTCTTCCCAACCGATGGGCTACGATGCCGCTCGGAATGGCAAAGATGGCATAGGCAATGCCCACCATGCCTGCAGCCAGGCTGGCGGTACCACTGCTGGTCTTCAGAATATCCTTGCTGTACAACCCCACGAAGGGGAGAATCCCCTGGTAGCCGATGAACCAGAACAGCAAGGACAGGAGGATGAACAGGGCACTCTTGTCCTGTTCTGCAAATATCACCTTCAAGGAGTGGAGGATCGGTTCCTTCTTTTCCGATTGCTCATGGTCTACGGCTTTCTTCTCCTTGACGAAGAAGAACAGAAGAAGCACGGCAATGATGATGAGAATCGAGGAGATGGGGAATGCAAGGATGTCCTTGGTCGGGCCGCGGCCGGGAAGATTGATCGGAACGTCCATCAGACGGGCCAATCCAACCGTCCCGACGATAGTGGCAATGCCTCCCATCGTGTTGATCACCCCGTTGGCCTCACTTCTCAGATTACCGGGGATCATGTCGGGCATGAGCGCCACGACCGGACCGCGCACTGCCTGTTTGAACAGGTTGAGGATGAAGATCAACAGGATGAGCAGCCAAAGGCTGGACAGCGCCGAATAGGGAATCAGGCCGAAAGCGACGGCGGTTACCGGCAGGCAAATAACGATGAAGGGCATCCGCCTTCCGATCCTGGTATGGGTCCGGTCGCTGATGGCACTGAATACAGGAATCAAGAAGATGGCCAACATGTTGTCAAAGGTCATGATGGAACCGATCAAAGCTTTCGATTCTACAAATTTAGCCAGAAAAATGGGAACATACGTATCATACAGTGGATCCATCAACCCCATGGTGAAAAAACCGAGACCGATCAGAAAGGTGGTGAGATAATACCCCTTCAGACCTCGTTTCTGGTGTGTAGCCATACTCGTACGACTCCTTTGCGTGATGCAGGTGGTATGAGTGTACCATATAAACAGACAAAAGGGAGAAGCTTTCCTCCATGTCTGGACGAAATCCTTGGTTTAGGCTACACCATCTGCATGCAAGCAACACCGACACACACGATCATCAAGAGCAAGGAAGAGCTTTCAACATACCTACAGCTTACAAAATCAGAACAGTTGTTCGACCAAGACAGCACCACCACCCTTCCCCTACGCATCCCATCCTATTTTCTCAACCTCATCGATCCTGACGATCCCAATGACCCGCTTCGCAGACAGGTGGTTCCCACCGATGCAGAACAAATCTTCATCCAGCAGGAATATCTGGATCCGTTGGCCGAGGTCGATCACAGTGTAACCGACCGCTTGATCCATCGGTACCCGAGCAGGGTGGCTTTCCTGACCACCGACGTCTGTGCCATGCACTGCAGGCATTGCTTCCGTCGAAGATTCACCGGAACCTTCCAAGGTCCCGCTACCGCGCAACAAATAGACGAAGCTGCCGCCTATGTGGCTGAGCATCCCCAGGTCAAGGAGATACTGTTTACCGGGGGGGATGTCCTCACCCTTTCGGACAGTAATCTTTCGGCGATGATCGAAGCTTTCCGCTCCAAACGGCCTGACCTGGTCATCAGGCTCTGTACCCGCATGCCGGCAAGTTATCCGATGCGCATCACCCAAGCTTTGGTGGACATGCTCAAAACGCATGCCAGCGCACCGTTTTATCTGATGACCCAATTCAATCACCCCCGGGAGTTGACCGAACAAGCTTGCCTCGCCGTCAAACGGTTCGTCGATGCAGGAATCCCTGCAATGAACCAGACGGTACTGCTCAAAGGCGTCAATGATGATGCTGACACCTTGGAAGCGTTGTGCAACTCGTTGGTATTCAACCGGATCAAACCGTATTACCTCTTCCAAGGGGATCTGGTATCGGGAACCAACCATTTCAGGGTCCCGCTGGAACTGGGGTTGGCCCTTGAGAAGGAACTGAGAAGAAGGCTTAGCGGGCTTGCCATGCCCCTGTATGCTGTCGACCTTCCCCAAGGGGGAGGCAAGGTTCCCTTGACCACAGGATACCTGTCTGAACAATCAGGTTGCGGCCGGTGGGAATTCAGAACGATTGACGGTGAACGGAGGGTCTACCCGGATCCGATTACGGAGCCAGACGCTTGAGCACCTCGTCGATGGCTTTGGTTCGGATATCCTGTCGCTGCTGCTCATACACTACCGGATCAAGATAGACAACCTGGGGTTTCTCCTCGAAAACCGGGAGGGTGATCGGTTCGAGCCCTTCCTTCAGAACCGGCTGGCTGGGTGTTTGTTCAACACTCACCACTGGTTGGGTGACGACAGGCGTCGGGGCGACGGTGGCAGTCGGCTCGACAGCAGGGACAGCGACCGGTTCGACTGTCGGTACCGGTTCAACAGCAACGGGCTGTGCAACCGTTTCCAACGCAGGCATCGGTTGCTCCACTGCATTCACGTTCACCGAGGGAACTGCAGGGGCAGCAGGAACACGAACCAGCGGCATCTTCGCCACATAGGCATCGACTTGGGAACGAACCGTCCCTTCCATACCATCCAACAAGGAAGGAACCAGATCCTTGATGATCTGATTACGATAGGAATCATAGAGCGCAAGCAGATCAGCCTCACCCAATCCCTTGGGCAGTTTCTCCGCGAAATAGGCAAGATAGCTATCCTTGTTCGCCTCCAGCTGGGCGACCACCTGCTTGACCACCATGGGTATCATGCCATCGACAATCTGGGGAATGTACGCCTCGACGGAAGCCTTGGCATCCGAGATGGTTGTATTCATGGTCTGGGTGAGGGACGACCCATACGCCAGGCCTTCGCTGCGCAAGGCTTGCACCTGCGTATTCACATAGGATTCCAAGGAGGAAACCGTTGAAGCCTCGAGTGACTTCTGGATGCCAGCTGCAGTACTTTGCCACTGCTGTTTCAGCTGGTCAAGAAGCAACGGCTGCAAAGAAGAGGCAAGGGAAGCGACAAGTGTCTGGTCCGAAAGCAATTGGGTCTTGATTGCATCGGTCAAGGTCGGTTCCAATTGTTCCTTGAGCTTGGGAAGCAACTGCGCCTCCAAGGCAGAGGTATCGGCGACCTGTTCCACTACCGGCTTTCTAAGCGGAGGGGTGACTTCCATCAATGGTTGGGTCTGTCGAAGTTTTGCTTGGGCTAGAATCTCATTGGGGACTCCCGGACGCAGATACCAGAGGCCCGCAAAGGCGAAGAGCGTCACGACAATGGTGATGACCAGCAAATTGATCCGTACCGATTTCTTCATTTCAAACCCTCATACTGACACGATTTCAACCTGAATGGGAAATCTTGATTCCTATCGTAGCACAATAGGTTGCAACTTGTCGATGAATTAACCGTTTGGAGTGGCTATTGCGCATACGTTCACATGCGACAGCGCTTCCGATCGCATGAAAGGTAATGTCTTTTTGGGCACGCTCTCGTGCGAGGAAACGACGCCAAGACAACGACTCCCGTTTTCTACATCGCAAAAATCGAAGCCAAAGCGGAGCATCGATGAAGAGCACCCGATCACAGAGCGTCACCAAACCCATCCGTTTGAGTAGGGCTGCATTGAGGATGACGGCAGCAGTTGGCTGCGATCGTTCCGCATCAATGATGGCCTTGCACGCCGACACCATCTTCGGATGGGTGATGGACTCCAGCAATTGCAGTTTTTCCGGATTGGAAAATACCAAGGCTCCAAGCGCCTTGCGGTCGATTCGTCCGTCGGTGAACACGGCAGCTCCGAACGCCTGAAGCAATTCGTCCTTGCTTTGTTCAAGTGCGTCATGTCCCAGCAGATCCACATCAATCACTTTGCACCCCGCCTGAGCGAATACCTCGGCATATTGGTTCTTCCCTGCACATGCCTTTCCGGTCAATCCAATGACCATCATCAGTGTATTTCCCCCCAATCCTTCCCCACTTCAATACTGGTCTTCAACGGGACACTCAATTCAGCCGCTTTCTCCATGGCTTCCTTGACGACTACTTTTGTTTGTTCGATTTCCGCCTCGGGCACCTCGAATACCAGTTCGTCGTGTATCTGAAGCAACAGATGAGCAGAGAGCCCGGCTTGGGCAAGCATGCCGTCGACCCGAAGCATGGCGAGCTTCATGATGTCGGCTGCACTACCCTGGATTACCGTGTTGACGGCAATGCGTTGGGCTTTGGCCCGTTCAACGGCACTGCGGCTGTTGATTTCCGTAATCGTCCGCACATGTCCGAGCAAGGTGGAAACATAACCATCCTGCTCAGAGCGGAGTCGCGTTGTTTCCACAAAAGCCTGCACGGCACTGTATCGTTCGAAATACTGGTCGATGAACTGTTTCGCCTCGGCATGGCTGATCATCAGATCGGTAGCAAGACTGTGCACACCCATGCCGTACATGACGCCGAAGTTGATCGTCTTGGCAATCCTTCGCTGGTCGGCGCTCACCTCCTCAAGCGGAACATCAAAGATGAGGCTTGCCGTCGACCGGTGAACATCGACCCCCATTGCGAACGCCTGCTTGAGCCCCGGGTCATCAGCCATATGGGCAAGGACCACCAATTCAATCTGCGAGTAGTCGGCGGACAGAAACACGCAACCAGGTTTAGGGATGAAGGCGGAACGAATCCGCCGTCCTTCCTCGGTTCTGACCGGGATGTTCTGTAGGTTCGGGTCCTTGCAACTGAGCCTGCCGGTTTCCGTGCCCGTCTGGGAGAAGGAGGGGTGGATGCGTCCGGTTTTGGGATTTATCTGCTGCGGAAGCTTGTCGATGTACGTAGTCTTGAGCTTGTTGAGCATGCGGTACTGCAAGAGCAATTCCACTTCAGGATAGGTGGAACGAAGCGGTTCCAATACATCGGTGGACGTGGAGAATCCTGAGCGTGTCTTCGCCCCGGTGGGAATTTCCCGCTCGACGAACAGCACCTGCTGCAACTGCTGCGGGGAGTTGAGATTGAACTCATGACCGCAAAGAGAAAAGACCTGTGCCTTGATGGCTTCGATCCTTTGGTCGAATTCGCTTGTCAGCGGCTCGATCAAGGTCCTTTCCAAATGAATACCCGCCATTTCCATCCTTGCGATGATCAAGAGCAACGGCATTTCCACCGCGGTGAGAAGTCTCTGCAAACCTCTTGCCTGAAGCAACTCACTGAACAACCGGTACAGGCGGAAGGTGATCTCTGCATCCTCGGCTCCATAGAAGACCGCCTGATCCAAGGCAATATCGCTGAGCTGGCTTCCCTTGGGCACGATGTCGGTATAATGGACCGTCTTGTAGTCCAGATACTTCTCGGCAAGAAAATCCATGTTGAACGTCGAGGTACTGTCGAGCAACCAGGCCGCAACCATGGTGTCGAACACCAGATTGGCTGGAACGATACCCCATTGGCAGAGCACCTTGTAGTCATATTTGAAATTCTGGCCGACCACGGGAAGCCGCTTCGTCTGGAGATACTCGATGAGCACCCGCTTGACGGCATCCTTGTCGAGCAAGGGACGTCCTTCATGGACCAAGGGAACATAGTAGGCGGTCCCCTCCTCCCAACAGAAGGAAAATCCTATGACTTGGGCGACCATCGCATCCAAGCTGGTCGTCTCGGTATCGAAAGCGACCGGTTTGTGCGTAGCCTCAGCTTTGGCGAGCAGCCGCGTAAGCTCCTCCAGCGTAGTTACCGCCTGGTAGTGAGCCGGTGTCTGGGTTGATGACTTTGCCTCCACAGGTTGCATACGAGCAGGCACTTCCACCTGTCCAACTCTTCCCAGCTCCTTGATGATGGTTCGCATCCCGATCTGTTGAAACAAGGGAATGGCCGCCTCATAGCGCACATCCCTGACCAGAAACTGTTCGGTATCGAATGTCTCTACTTGGAACAGGTCGCGCCTGAGTTCCACCAATTCCTTGCTGAGCTTGGCGTTCTGCTCCCCTTCGGCAAGTTTTTTCTGCAGACCGGGGGCGATCAACCTAAGATTTGCATAAATACCTTCCAGCGTCTCGAATTGTTGCAGCAGCTTCACCGCTCCCTTCTCGCCGATGCCTTTCACGCCGGGCACATTGTCCGAGGAATCCCCGAGCAGGGAAAGATAGTCGACAATCTGGTTCGGCTTGATCCCATACTCCTCCTCTACTTCCAGGCACCCCATCAGTCGATAGAATTTCTCATGTTTCTTCGCCGGCCGGAGCGCAAAAGTATGGTCGTCCACCAATTGCAGCAGATCCTTGTCCCCAGTGAACATGATTGTATCGAGCTGGTGACGCGTCGCCTCCTCGCTGAGGGTTGCGATGATGTCATCCGCCTCATATCCATCCATCGCGATAGTAGGAATATGCAGGGCTTTGAGAATCGACTCGATCAGGGGGACCTGTGTATGCAGGTCTTCGGGAGCCGCTTCCCGGTTGGCTTTATACGGTTCGTACAAGGTATGGCGGAATGTCGGGCCTTTGCTGTCCATCGCCACTACCAGATAATCGGGATTGTACTCCCTGATCAACTTCAACACGGTGGAGAAGAACCCGTAGACGGCCGAGATGTTGTTGCCTTGCGTGTCACGCATCGGGTTGGCGAAAAACCCGTAATACGAGCGGTAGATCAAGCCGTATCCATCAATGATGTACAACTTTTTCAAGTCCCCGAACCTCGCCGGCTGTGGGCTGGGATCAGGTTCCTTTTGTTTCGGTGGTATGGACAACGGGCGGTTCCCGGCTTCGGCCTTCAGGGTTTCCTGGTCAAATTCCTGTTCAGTGAACAACTCATCCATTCCTAGCCTCCTATCGAGCAAGTCAAGGTATCATAGGCAACATGAAAGCCTTCGGGTAATTCGGCTTGAAGCCCTTGGTGACTCAGTCCGTGGCTGAGATGGGTGAAATATACATCCTTCGCCCCCACGCTTTTTGCGAACGCAGTGGCTTCGAAAACACTGTAATGAGTCGGATGCGGCCAATACCGCAATGCCCCCACCACCAAGACATCGAGATCCTGAAAATACGGGATGCTTTGTTGAGGAACCTCACTGCAATCAGTGGCATAGGCGAATGATCCGATACGAAAGGCAAAAATCTGTTTTTTCCCATGCAGGATGGGGATCGGGGTAACTTCGAAAGAGGAAATGCACACCGTTTCATACGCCTTGAGCGTATGTATGTTGAGGTGGGGGATCCCTCCTGCGACATCATCGCCCCCCAGAACATAACTGAACCGGCTCTCGATGGCCGATGCCACCTCCTCAGAACAGTATACATCCAAACTGCGGTCCCTGCAGAACACCCTCAGATCGTCAATACCGTTGAAATGATCGGCATGGTCATGGGTATAGAGCACGGCATCAAGCTTGGTCAGATTCGAACGGAGAGCCTGAAGTCGGAACTCAGGGGTCGTATCGACGAGCAGGGTATGTTCTCCTTCCCTGAGCAAAATGCTTGAACGGTATCGCTTGTCATGGACGTCGGAAGACATGCAGACCGGGCAGGTACACCCGATTACCGGAATACCATGGCTTGTTCCGGTACCAAGAAAAGTGACTTCAAATGCCTTCATTTTGCCATATCCGTCACTTGCTTCAGCGCATCCTGCAGGACCTGCTCGCCCTGTTTGGCAGCATCAGTGAGCTTTTGCTGTACCTCTTTGCTGGAAAGCAACGACTGCAGTCGGGCAAATGATTCCTTGGTGAATTCGGGATTGTTCCTGACTTGGTCAACGGCACCATTGACGGCATCGAGCACCAACGCATTGACCGTCCCTGCGCGATAGGCGAAGCTAACTCCCAAAAACTGCATGCTCATGCTGGGAATGAAGAAATACATGATGAAGAAGGACAGAACCGCCACCGTTATGGAGGACAGAAATGCATGAAAGAACCCTTTTTTTGCCATGGTGATCTCCTTTGGACACTGTATCATACTTGGCCGAAGGCGAAAAGGAATTCAGGCCCGGATTTCTCCGGGCCTGAGGATACCATGCAGCAAGCTATTAGAACAAGGAGAACAGCAGGGAAACACCAACCGTTCCATTATCAAGATTTGCATTGAACAGCTTGTTCACATCCTGATAGTTCTTGAACGTGTAATCGGTATTCAACGTGTAGTTCAAACCGAGCATGAGACTGCCGAGGTTGAAATCCACCGTTGCACGATAGGCAACCGGGGAATTGATGAAGGTCTCGCCCAAGGAATCGAGGGTCGTTGCATTATCATTCGCATCGAAAATGGTGAATGCACCAGTATCGTTGTTCATTCGAACGATCCAGTTGGGCCCCATGCCGAAGCCGAGGCGAAGCAGACCGAGCAGATCCATGGAAATACCGGCGGTGCTCAAGGTCTCGATCTTGGTGTAATCAACACTATCGATGGTTTCCTTGGAGAACTTGCCGACCAGATCCACTTCGGCAATCAAGAGTTTGGCGCGAACATCAGCACCGAATGCATAGTTCTCGATCTTACTGAAGCCAGTATAATCCTCGCTATCCAAAGCGGTTTTGATCTGACCGAAATTCTGGTTGTACTGGGCAGTTACACCAAGGCTCAGATCAACGACAGCAGCACTCAGGGCCGCAGGAAGTACTACACACACCACAAGAAGCGTAACCAAGAATTTCTTTTTCATTGAAAACCCCTTTTTTCCAGTTTACCTGTCAAAGATTCATTTGTGTTCTAAATCTAGAACATTTTTAATGCCAACGCAAGGGAAAGAGTACCCTTTTCAACAGCAAAGGCACTCCACCAAGCATTGTTTTCCAATACCGCACCCAACGTTGTCTGACTTTCCATCAGATATCGAAGGGAAATCCCAATCGGGCCAAGCTCGGAAGCCAACCCTGCCTGCAGATACACCGGGCTGTCCAACATCGCCTCACCGAAGGACTTATGCTGGGCGTCGACGGTATTCCCATTCGACAGTTGATAATATGCGCGAGCATTGGAAGACTCCGAAGGAATATAGGTGACACTGGCTCCAGCCCCCATTTCCAGTGAAAGCAAAGAACCCAGAATCGGAAGATTCAACGAACCCATGCCGATGAGCAGCACTCCCTGTCCATCATTCTCACATACCATGGGGAACACCATCGCCTGTGCTTGCACGAAGGCCAACCTTGCACTGACCTCACCGCCGAACAACCAATTGTCCGGATCCTGGATACCCAGGGAAAATTCGGTCGGTTCAGCCGGGGAATAAGCCGCCCCGAATCCAAGGCTTACATTCACAAGGCTTCTCGCTCCAACGGAGACAGGAAGCAACAAACTGACGACGGCCACCAAGGCCAGGAACTTCTTTTGCATGTACGATGTCGACTCCTCACCTCTATAACAGTTGCAAAGAGTCGATGACTACAGGAAATCCATAAAAAATTTTGTTGAATTCCAGTACTATTTTGCTATAAGTTTTACAGCCGATCCAATTCTGTCATCCATAGTTGGTAGGAGGCATCACTATTCATCCGCCAGTCCCCTCGTGGAGACAGGGCGAGAGAACCGATCTTCGGTCCGTCAGGCATGCAGGAACGCTTGAACTGCTGGGTGAAGAACCTGCGGTAGAAGGTCTTGAGCCATTTCAGGATGAAAGCCGGTTCATACTGGCCTTCGAAGGCCTTCAACGCCAAACGATAGACTTTCTGTGGAGAAAAACCCCATCTGATCGCCTGATAGAGGAAGAAATCGTGCAGTTCATACGGCCCCACCAGATCCTCGGTCACCTGGCTGATCGTCCCATCCCCATGGGCAGGCAGCAACTCGGGGCTGACCGGCGTCGCCACAATATCGAGCAATACCTTCCTCGTCGCCGCATCACTGATGGAAGCCACATGTTTGACCAAATGCCGTACCAAGGTTTTCGGAACCGAAGCATTGACGCCGTACATGGACATATGATCCCCGTTGTAGGTAGCCCATCCCAATGCCAACTCGGATAAATCCCCGGTTCCCACCACCAATGCGTTGAGCTTGTTGGCTAAATCCATCAGTACCTGGGTCCGTTCGCGCGCCTGGCTGTTCTCATAGGTGACATCCAAAACCTCTGGATCATGATCGATATCCTTGAAATGCTGAGCCACCGCCTTGGCTATGGAAATGGTCTGCAATTCCACGCCCAAAGCCTTGGCAAGCTTGGTCGCATTGCCCCGGGTACGCTTGGTCGTCCCGAACCCGGGCATCGTCACCGCAAGAATGTTGCTTCGATCCAATTTGAGCAAATCAAACGAACGGACACTCACCAAAAGCGCCAAGGTGGAATCCAAGCCACCGGACAAACCGACCACGACCCGTTGGGATTTTGTATGCATGAGTCGTTTTTTCAGACCAAGCGCCTGAAGCGTAAGGATCTTCTCACAACGAAGTGCCCGTGATTCTTCATCCTGGGGGACGAAAGGAGCTTTGTCCACATACCGAGTCAATGTACAACTCTTTTCGGACAAGCTGAACGAAATCTGTTGGTAGGATGCCTTGGGAACCTTGAAATTATTCAAGCGCATCCGTTCCAACGCCAATTTCTGGACATCTATCTCGGTGACCAGGAGCGCATCGCTCACCCCGAATTGTTCGGCCAGCCGGATACCGTCCTCATAGATGAGGTTATGCGGACAGAACACCAAGTCGGTTGACGATTCTCCTTCCCCAGCGTCGCTGTACAGGTATGCAGCGACAAGGCGTGCACTTTGGCCCGAAACCAAGGACCGGCGGTATTCCTCCTTGCCCACCAGTTCGTCACTGGCCGAGCAGTTGACGATTACCGTCGCTCCGGCAAGGGCATGGTCGACGCTCGGCGCCTGTGGCACCCAGAGGTCCTCACACACCTCGCAAGCCAACACGAATTGTGCAAGATTGCTGCAGGTGAATAAAAGTCGGGTACCGAACCAAGTCTCCTGGCCCAACACATCAACCATCATATTCCGGTCCTCGGGAACCGCGAACCAACGCTTCTCATAGAATTCTTGGTAATTGGGAAGATTCTGCTTGGGAACAATACCGAGAATCCGTCCCTTCTGTACTACCACCGCACAGTTGTACAGCCTTGACTGCACGACCAACGGGCAACCGAGGACCAACAACAAATCATTTGACCGGCTTTCCTCCACAATAACCTGCAACGCCTCCAATGCCCCTTCCTGCAGCGAAGTTTGGAAAAATAGATCGGCACAGCTATAGGAAGTGACAACCAATTCCGGGAGCACGAGAAGCCTGACCTGGCGGGCGACGGCCTCACTGATGCGCTGCAAAATTGATTCGGTATTGAAACGGCAATCGGCAACACGTACCGAGGGGGATGCTACTGCACAGGTGATGAATCCGTCGTTCATGCTTGTTTCTCCATACGGTCGAGGACGACCACCACCTCTTGGTGGAAAGTCTGAGGATACAGGTGGAACACCCTGACACTGGTTGCAGTGTAGCCCTCAGCGGCAAACCGTTGCAAGTCACGAGCCAAGGTGACACTGTAACAGGACACATAGATGATTCGTTTCACCTTCCAGGAGGCGATGAGAGAGGGCACCGTCGCATCCAGTCCGGTACGGGGAGGATCGACGACCACCGTATCCACCTGCTCCTTGCGCCCCTTCGCCCATATTTCCACCGCTTCGGCATAATAGGAACAGAAGGGAACATTCCGCTTGGCGAAGGAAAGACAGAGTTTCTGTTTTTCCACTGCGATGACCTTCCGTCCTGCCTGCTCAAGAAAGGCGCTGAAGGTACCCACCCCGCTGTACAGATCCATCACCACCGACCCGAGTGCCTTGGATGCCACATATTCGGCAAGAGCGGAGACCAAAAACCGATTCGATTGGAAAAAGACCTCACTGGACAGAAAAAACCGCTTTCCCCCTACGGTGGTCATCACCTCTTGGTCCAACACGGAAAGCCCATCATCCGAGGCGAAGACGGGAACCTCGATATACCGCCCCTTCCCTCCCTTGTTGGCAAACATCAGACGCCTTGCTGCAGCAAACAACGGTTCAGGCTCCGTCAATAATGCTTGCAACGCATCCACCAGAACGGGACACGAGTCGATCGGAACCAAGGTATTGGACTTTCTTGCAAGAAATCCTACTTGCTTTGCATACAGATCCACATGAAAACGGACCCGGTTACGGTAGTTCCAGGCCTGGCCGGTCACCACCGGTTCAACCGTGCAGGATTGCAGATCGACACCTCCCAGACGCACCAGGTTGTCAAGCACGATCTGCTCATTCAGCAACGCCTGGTAGCCATCCTCGGCATACTGGAAGTCACACCCTCCGCATACTCCGTAATAGGGACATGCAGGCAGGCGCCGATGCTCATTTGCCTCAATCAGTTCATCAACCGTAGCCGTCGCCCAGCCTTGTTTTTCCTCGAAAAGGGAAACCTTTACCAATTCCCCCGGCAAGGCATCCTCGACAAACACGCGTTTGCCTTCCACTGTACGTGCCAGGCCGTTCCCCCCATGGACCAACTTCTCAATGCGACAAAGCATCTTCCAGTTCCTTGACATACGTCTCAATAATGGACATCGCATGCTGCCAGAATGCAGGATCGGCCAAGTCGATCCCGGCCTGCAAGGCAACCTCTCTGGCCGGCAAACTTCCTGCCGCACCGAGCAACGCCTCATACTGCTTGTCGAATCCGGGCCCCACTTCCGTACTCTTCTCATACAAACCGAGTGCGAACAACTGACCGAACGCATAGGGATAATTGTAGAAGGAGAATCCCTGTGAATAGTAATGGCCTTTGGCCGCCCACATGTAGGGATGGTATTCGACCAGACCGTCTCCATACGTACGTTTCTGGGCATCCTCCATCAAGGTGCAGAATTGGGCCGCCGTCAACTCGCCCTCCGCCCGTTGTTCAAATACCGCCGACTCAAAATAGAATCTGCTGAGAATATCCACACACACCTGACAGGCATCCTGCAGGAAATGTTCCACCAAACCCAGCCGCTGTTTCACATCGCTTTGCTGTAATGCACCCTGGAATACCAGAAATTCGCTGAAAATCGAGGCTGTCTCAGCCAGTGTCATGGGATAAGTCCGCATCAGATGGCTCTTATCCATGACAATGTGGTCATGCCACGCATGGCCGAGCTCGTGGGCAAGGGTGGAAACTCCATTGAAGGTATCATCGAAATTGGAAAGAATCCTGCTCTGCTTGGCGATCGGAAATGCCGTATCGTAGGCTCCACCGACTTTGCCCTTCCTGCTTTCCGGATCAATCCAACGATTGGCAAAAGCCTGGGAAGCGAATGCCCCCATATCCGGTGAGAAACGGGTGAATTGCTCGATGATGAACGTTTGGGCCTCAGCATAGCTGAATGAGCTTTGGGTTGCCTCTAGCGGTGCGAACAGATCGAAGAAGGCACAACCGGGAAGTCCCAGAAGGGTGGCTTTCGCCTTCAGATACCGTCTGAAGAGACCAAGATTGGCCTCCAATGTAAAGATCAGTGCATCCAGAACCGGTCGGTCGATCCGCGATTGGCTCAGGGATCGCTCCAAGGGCGAAGCATAGCCGCGCTTTTTGTCCAAGGTGAGGGTGGTACCCTTTACGCCATTCAATGCTGCGGCAAACGGGATTTCATACTGCCTGAAGAGCGCGATTTCCTGCGCAAAGGCTTTTTTTCGGATAGCCCGGTCGGCATTGGTGGCCTCGTTGCGCAACTGTACAACGGTTTTGGTCGTCTGCTCGTCCCAGACGCTGCCGATGCTCGACCCCATTGCTTCCTGCAACCGGGAAAAGGCATCGCAACCCGATCGAGCAAGATCGCTGGCCAAAGCTTCCAAATCAGGATCCAGCAAATGGCTCTGTTCCTCCAAAAGTTCGGTCAACACGAACCGATAGGAACGCAGAGCCTGTCCATCTTGGGTCAGCCGCAATACCTCGTCTTTTCGTGAGGCAAGAAAATTCAGGAAGGCAACCTCCAGATGTTGGATGGTAAGGGAGGCTTGTTCAACCTGTCCCACTGCCTTCAGAAATACGGAATTGCCGGTGTCGGTGGTCAGACAGGCTGAACTGTAAGCCTGGAGATTTTCATAATAATCCAAAATCCGTTCGTAGCGGGAAATGCATTCACCAACATCACACCGCTCATCCCCAAGATGGGTTTCCAATGCGACCGCATCCTCTGTCATGTGTTTCAAATCGGAAAGGAATTCCTCGCTTTCACAGCCAGGATAGATGGGATTGAGGTCCCACGTAGGCAACAAACTCATACTGCTTCTCCTAAAGGTTCAGATCATACTCGGCAATCTTGTTGATGAGCGTCCGGCGGCTGATACCCAATTCCTCGGCTGCCCGGGTTCGATTGCCTTCCCAACGATGCAGAGCTCGGATGATTGCATCAATTTCCACATCCTTCAGACTTTTTGCCTCGGATGCAATAAGTTTGGGCTCCTCCTTGGTTTGGGTACGCATGGAAACCGAACCTCTGAGATCCAGATCATCACTTTGGATTTCCTCGCCGTTGGTAAAGATGACCGCCCGTTCCAAAATATTTTCAAGCTCCCGGACATTTCCGTAGAAATCGTGATTACAGAGAAGTTCCAATGCATCTGCGGAGAATCCGCTGACCTTATGGCCCATCTGCCGGTTCAACCGTCTGAGGATTCCTGCAGCCAACAACGGGATGTCCTCCCTTCGTTCCCGAAGCGGAGGAATCGAGATGCGTACGACGTTCAGCCGGTAAAACAAGTCCTCGCGGAAGTTCCCGTCACGAACCTGTTGTTCAAGATCCTTGTTGGTAGCCGCGATGATCCGGGCATTGATCGGCATGGCGGTGGTACCGCCCAACCGGGTTATTCTGCGGTCCTGGAGCACCCGAAGGATTTTCACCTGCAGGGAAAGCGGCATATCCCCGATCTCATCAAGAAAGAGCGTCCCCCCGCTGGCGAGTTCGAACATGCCGGTCTTGCGGCTGACCGCCCCGGTAAATGCGCCTTTTTCATAGCCGAACAGCTCGCTTTCCAAAAGATTCTCCGGTACACCACCGATGTTGATAGCCACGAACGGACCATCTTTGACCGGACTGGATGCATGGATCTCGCGGGCAACCACTTCCTTACCGGTTCCGCTTTCCCCGGTGACGAGCACCGTTGAATTGGTATCGGAAATTTTGGTGATGACATCCTTGATCCGCTTGATCGAGGTACTCTCCCCGACGAAAATCTGTTTGTCATCCTCGGTTTTGCTGCGGGTCTCGCTTTCCACCAGATTGCGAAGATTCTGGGCATCGACAAGCTTTTTCAAGCGGATGGTCAGTTCCTCCGGGTCGAAGGGCTTGACGATGTAATCCTGTGCCCCTTCCTTCAAAGCCGACACAGCATCGCTGATTTCCCCGTGAGCGCTGATCATGATGATCGGCATTCTGAACCCCTCTGATCGAATCCAACTGATCAAGGAGAGCCCGTCCATACCCGGCATCTTCAAGTCAACCAGACAGGCATCATAGGCTTGTTCGCGGAGCATCCGCTGGGCGGAAAGCCCATTCTCGGCACTATCGCTCTCAATGCCGTCCAAGCTGAGATACCGCTGCATCAGATCGCGGATATTCGGTTCATCATCCACCAGTAAAATTTTCATTTTGTTTCCTCTTGCAGCAAACGGGGAGCATGGATGGAACGCGGCAAGGTCACCTCCGCCACGGTACCGCCTCCTTCCCGTGCATACAGACGGATATTTCCACCCCGGGCTTTGACAAATTGCTGTGAAATGGACAGGCCGATGCCTGATCCGTGTATTTTGGTCGTAAAGAATGGATCAAAGATTTTCTTCACATCCCCTTGGGGAATGCCATCCCCACGATCCATGACATAGACGTGAACGAACCCGCGTTTGTCGCTGGTAATACGCACTTCGACCTCCGGGTCCCCATCACTTTTGCTTTCCACGGCGTTCTTGAGGAGATTCTCAAAAACCGATCGCGCACGATCCCCATCGATCTCAATCTGTTCCTTCCGGTCACTGCTGAATCGTATCGGCCGATCAAAGCATTTGATCAATGAGGAAAAAAGCTCCGTCAAATCGACGGTTACCGGTGTTCCCAAGGGGTTACGCAGAAAATCACTGACCTTGTTGGTCAGCTGGGTAAGCCGTTGGACCTCCTGTTCCATCAAAAGCAGGTCATGTACATGATCCTTGGGCAGCGTTTTCTTCAGCAAGGCCAATTGGATGGTAATTGCGCTGAGCGGGTTCTTGATCTCATGAGTAAGCGTCCTGGCAGCCTGCCCAAGATTCACCAGGCTTTCCTGCTTGGCAAGGGTCTCCCGGTATCGGCGATTGTTGCGGTAAATACTCAGCACCAACAAAAACAGTCCGATCAAGGTCAATGTCGAGATGAACCCGATTACCATGATCACTACAATCCGATGGTGATAGTTCTGTCCGTCGAAGTGCAGATACAGTACATCGGGGAAATCGATGGGAGTAGGAAGCAAACCGCTTTCGCTGAGCGTCAGTTCGCCGGTATCCAACAGGATGGTCAACCGACTGTAGCGGATGTATTCGATCATGCCGGTTTCCGGATTGTAGGTGGCGGTCCCTGTGTTGCTGCCGTCCTTAGCCAAGGATTGTATGGAGGAAACCCGGTCCAACGGGAGGGTCATGGGGACATTGCCCAGACTCAGAACCTTTCTGCCCATGGAACTGTAGACTCCGATACCTGAGATATGCTCATCCTGCATGGTCTTCAACGCTTTGGAGGTACTGTCCTGCAAGGCAAGAAATACCGAGTTGAAGGCTCGCTCCGCCTCACTTTGCATCCGCAGTTCCTCACGCTCCAATATTGCGGTCGTCAGAAACACGACCAACGCAATGAGCACCAGGAATGCGAAAGACAGTGAGGTGATGACGATGAACGGCTCCTTTGCATCGCCGATCATCCATCGCGTTCTCTTTGCGTTCACCCTATCTCCCCCGAGCTCTTATTCGTAGTTGAGGGCATCGATCGGGTCCAATCGGGATGCTTTCATCGCAGGATACCATCCGAAGAAAACACCGACGAACATCGAAAAGCCCAGTGCAAGTATGACTGACGTATAGGATAAATGCAACGACCAATCCATAAGGTTGGTCACTGCATAACTGAGCAACGCCCCTACAGTGATGCCGAGCAAGCCTCCGATGATGGTAAGCGTCAACGCTTCACAGATGAATTGGCCGCGTATGACATTTGGGCTCGCCCCAAGAGCCTTGCGGATGCCGATCTCCTTGGTACGCTCGGCTACGGACACCAACATGATGTTCATGATGCCGATGCCACCCACCAGAAGACTGATCGCGGCGATGGCTGCCAAAAACGCACTGAAGGTTCCCGTAATCTGATTAGCCATCTCCGCCAAACTGGCAGGACTGAAAAGATTGTATCCATCGGTTCCTACGATTCCATCAAGATACTCGGTCACCCGATCGGATACCTCGATCGTATCGAACCCCGATTTCACCTTCAACACATACGCTCCGACAGAGGTAGCTCGGGCAAATCGCTGGGTATACGTATTGTACGGGATGAAAACGGTATTGTTGTACGATAGATTGAAGGTCGCATCCTTGCTCTCAAGCACCCCGACGATCAGATAACTTTTCGCTTGGTTACGGAACAGGCTGACATATTGGCCCACCGCCTGGCCGTCAGGGAACAGCTCATCGGCAATGGCAGAACCGAGGACGACGACCTGTCTCCGATTGATATTGTCCATGGCGCTGAAGAATGAACCCTCTGCAAATTCCAGATTCAGAACCGAACCATATTCAGAAAGCACGCCTGAAACCGATGCATTGATGGTTTCCTTCCCATTGCGTACCTGGGCGTTGCTGTTATTCTGAGGCAGTACGATCTCAAGTCCGTCTATGTCCCTGATCAGCATATCGGAGAATTCCTCATCAAAGATTCCGGTGCTGCGTTGACCGTAGGAAGGATAGATGGTGATCATGTCCAAACCACCGACGGCGATGCTGTCGGTAATACTCTGGGAAGCGCTTGCACCGATGGTCAGGATCGCTACGACCGAAGCCACCCCGATGATGATGCCAAGCAGGGAGAGGACGGTGCGCAGTTTGCTTCCACGCATTGCATTGAAGGCAAGTTTGATATTTTCAAAGAGCATACCCTTCCTCCAATTTTCCGTCACGTAGATGAATTTGGCGACGGCAACGCATTCCCAATTCCCGGTCATGCGTCACAAATACCACGGTACGCCCCTCACTGTTCAGTTCCTCGAACAACTCCATGATCTGATTCCCGGTTTTACTGTCCAGTGCACCGGTCGGTTCATCGGCCAGCAGAATGGTTGGATTGTTCACCAATGCACGGGCGATGGCAACCCGCTGTTTCTGCCCGCCGGACAGCTCGTTGGGCCGGTGATGCAACCGATCGGCGAGACCGACCCGTTCGAGGGCTTCCATAGCCTGTTGCTTGCGTTCCCGTACGGAAACCCCGGCGTACAACAAAGGGGTGATCACATTATCCAGGGCGGAAAGTTTTCCCAGCAGATTAAACTGCTGAAAAACAAAACCCACCTTCCTGTTGCGAATATAGGCCAGCTCGGCTTCATTCAATCCGGCCGTATTTTCCCCGTCGATATCGATGAGCCCGCTGGTCGGCGTATCCAAACAACCGATGAGGTTCATCATGGTTGACTTTCCGCTTCCGGATGGTCCCATGATGGAGGTGAACTCCCCTCGCCTGATATCCACGCTGATGCCGTCAAGAGCCTTCACCATGAATTCCCCCATGATGTAGTAGCGTCTGACATTCTGTAACCGTATTACGCTGTCTTCCATCTTAGCGCATCCTTACGCCCATGGAACCTCCGGGGGAACCGCCGCCGAATCCGGCAAGGGCGCCTGCCGAGGTATCGGTACGTTTGACCAGCAAGGTATCTCCGACCTTGAGATCTCCACTGAGCAGCTGACTGATGCCTTCTCCAAGATACTTGACGGTAACCGGAACGCTGACCGTACTGCCATCTGCAAGTTTCTTGGTCACCGTGCTGCTTCCGCGCGTGGTGGTGACCGCACTCTGGGGCAACAGCACGAGCTTGGTCTCCCCCTCACTGGAGATGCTGCCTTCGAAGGTGTAACCGGGAGCAATGGATTGAGGAGGATCGGGAATGGTCAATTGAACATCCATCACACCGATGCCTTGGTTGGTGTACCGCCCGAGCATGGGGATGTAGGTCACATCAGCCTCAATGGAGGATTCAGGATAGGAATCGAAATACAGTACCGCCTTCTGCCCGAGTTTGACGTATTGCATGTCGATTTCGTCGATTTCCACCGTCGCTTTCAGACTGGAACGGTCAATGATGGTCATGGCACTTGAACCAGCGTCGAAATAATCGCCTTCACTGACATTCACTTCCGCCACCACCCCATCGAAGTTGGCATAGGCCTTCGTATAGTCGAGGCTGTTCATCGCCGATTGCAGCTTCAGTTTCGCAAGTTCAATATCCCGTTCGCTTCCGGTCACTTCCAACTGTTCAAGTTCAGCCTTCAGATTGGCGACATTGTATTGTTGGGTGGTATCGTCTATTGCGATCAGGACATCCCCCTTTTTCACGACATCCCCTTCCTTGACATAGACCTTCGTCACCGTCCCGGTTGCACGAAGAATGACTTTCTGCGTATCGTTAGGTTCCACATAACCGGAGAGGTCGATGGTAGTGGTGAAGGTATTCTCATACACCTTCGCCTCCACTTCCTTGACGGCGGTGACCGGGGCTTTTGCCTGGGCCCAAGGGAACCGGCTGTTCGTCTTATAGAAGCTGTAGAGATAGAGAGCCAAAGCAATGAGAGCGAGCACCACCACCGTGGTGACGACGCGCTTGATGCGCTGTCTTCTGATTTTCTTGCGCAGTTGGTTGCGGACCTGATGTTCTGTATTCACTTCATGGGATGTCTCTTGCATGGAATCCTCTCTCCTTAGATTTGCATGGTACGGATCCGATTCTCCAGAATCAGACCTTCAAGCAAGGTAGTCTGCAGGGTGTATGCATCCTGGTCGACAGTGAAGGCGGCGTCATCCACTTGTTGCTGCGTCGCCAAGCCTTTTGCAAACAAGGTCTTCTGTTGTTCCAGCAGATTTTGATCATAGGCGATGGTCTGCTTGAGCAAGGTATACTGCAACTTCCAGGAGGCTATGTCACTCTGCAACTGTGCGGCATTGGATGCATACTCGTCCCGGGCGCTGGTATAGGCAAGCTGGGCGAGCATGACTTCGTTCTCCGCCTTCTGCAGCGTCAGACGGTCGGATGCATCAGTAGGATTGTTCTTCCAGGTGCCTCCGACCGAGACGGAAGGGGAAAAATCATTGGCGGTAACGTCGTAGGTCGCATTGACCTTCGCAGTGACGGAGAATTGTTTGGCACTCAGGGTAGCCGATGCGGATCCCTGCAACATTTCCTTTGCCGGGACTCCAACGATCAAACCGGCATTGGCCGAAGATCCTCCGATACCGCCGCCCACAACCAAGTTCCTGTTGGTGAACTCGGCCTGTTTCAGCCTGAGCGCTTCCTTCGCCAAATCAAGGGCAAGGCTCTTCAGACGAACCGAGCTGTTGCCGTTCACCTCGCTGGAGAAATTCAAATCCGGTTCCTTGATCTCCTGGACACCGTCCCAGGCGAATGAGGTCAGGGTGGAGAATTGTGCGAGCAGCAATTCCTTTGTGTCTGTATAGGATGCAAGAGCAGCCTGCTTTGCTTGGATGGCCTGCGTTTGCGCCTGATAGGCAAGACTATCCTGCTTGAGCGTTTTCAACTGCAACGCTTGTTCGACCGACCGTTTCAGGTCGGCGATCTCTTTCTGTGTCTTTTTGATCGACTGTTCATTCGCCAGGATCCGGGAGATCTGGGTATAGATGCTGGAGGTGAATTGCAGCTTGCTCGTATCATAGGTACTCAGTGCCAATACCTCGGTTTGCTGGTTGAGCAGGTTCTCCTGGTTATCCGCCGTGTAGCCGTAGGTGATGGTGTGGGAAACCTCAACCGAAGGGGTGAGTGCATAGGCTGAACCTGGGGTCTGGACGGCGATCGGCAGGGAAACATCAATGGTGGTCTTCCCGTCATCAGGGAACACGAAGGTCGCACCTACCCCGGTGGTCTTGAGGTCGTAGGCGCCGGCCGTAGTATTATATGCTGCCGAGACTGTCCCACTGGAAAGTGTTACATCCACCCCCGCTTTCGCTTGGGAAATACCTTGGGAAAGCAAGGCGTTTTGTTTGGTTAGTTCCAGATCCTGCATCTGGCTCGACTGCGCAAGCGCCTTCTGGACAAGATCATCCAGCGGAAGGGAGACCAACGGGACGGAGACGACAAGCAGGCAGGCAAGAAACAACAAACGTCTGGCATGTACGTTGTACATCGGTACACACTCCTCACATATTCGATCGATCACTGGTATTTACTATCCTACAAATCCCATACAAACGGCAACGCTTTGCCACCCAACTCCACATAAACTACAAAAGTCTTTGTCCTCCGTCCACGCAAAGCTCCGTACCGGTAACAA
Organism: Sphaerochaeta sp.; assembly: GCF_050256055.1. Classification (NCBI taxonomy): domain Bacteria; kingdom Pseudomonadati; phylum Spirochaetota; class Spirochaetia; order Spirochaetales; family Sphaerochaetaceae; genus Sphaerochaeta; species Sphaerochaeta sp. The sequence goes on from NZ_JBFWIJ010000011.1 coordinate 45,558, forward strand.
ACGACGCCTCCAAAAGATACGAAACGGCTTTGCAGATATCCAGAGCCGAACCGGTGCGTCTGAGCGGGAGCGTCTGTTCCATCTTGGAAAAATAGGCGTCGTCACCATTGCTGAGCACAGGACCTGGACTGATGGCATTGACCCTGATCATGGGAGCCAACGCAACGGCCAACGCCTTGGTCTGCATTGCCAATGCACCTTTGGAGCAGTAATACGCGGGTCGTGAGCTCGTCGGGCTGCTGAGCTTGGTATCGAGCACGTTGATGATGCTCCCCGTCCCCCCACGCTGCTTCACATGCAGATACAGCTGCTTGGAAAGAAAGAAGGGGGCTGTGCTGTGCACCGCCATTGCCTGTTCGAACACCTGCAGGTCGGTCTGTTCCAGCGAAACGGAGGGAAAAACCGATGCATTGTTGATCACATGATCGATCCGACCGTACAAAGAGCATGCACGAGTGAAGAAATCCTCGAGCAGTTCGCTCTGCCGTAGGTCGGCCTGCACCAGTTTCAGGTCATAGCCGAGGCTGCAAAGCTCCTCTGCCTCCGCTGTGCTGGTATGATACTGCACAACCATGCGGTATCCCTGCTTCGCCAGATGCAGGACAAGCGCTCTGCCAATACGTTTTGCTCCACCGGTAATCAGAACCACAGGTTGTTCCATCATAGAACTGTAACTATACCGACCTGGTTGCCGATTGGCAATTGCCACAGTATATTTGAGCTGTGGGAGGGAGTGCTCTCCCAACTTTTACAAGGATACCGGGCGATGAGCAAAGACAATAAACAAGATAAAGACTGGAAAGAAGCATTCAAACGAAAATTCAATATTGAACCGGGGGTTCACCTGGGTGACAACGGGCCGAAGGACAAGAAGAAATTCACCTTCTCCTTTTGGTATTTTTTCGTTATCCTCATGCTCTTTCTGGTATTGAATACCTTCATGGTTACGCGTCAGGCGAATGTCTATTCGGTTGACTACACCCAATTCAAGTCTCTCATAGAAAACGGGACGATCAAACGGGTGGCGATCGGGACGGAGCAGTACATTGGCTATCCGTACACCAAGGATCAAGCGGTGAGTGACCTCAATACGTTGACCGTGGACAAGACGGGGCCGGTGGCAAACACCCTTTTGCAGTCCTTCAGCACCTACAAGGTCGACGACCCAACCTTCATACCCCTGCTCGATTCCAAGGGGGTCGAGTACTACGCCACCCCACCGGAAAAACCAAGCCTGCTTTCCTCACTGCTTTCCTACGTGTTGCCGTTTGTATTCGTCCTCTTGATCTGGCGTTTCCTGTTCTCCAAACTCGGCGGACAGGGCGGACAAGGGGTCCTCTCCTTCAATCAGAACAAGGCGAAGATCGTTGCCGAAGGGGACACAGGCGTACGGTTCGCCGACGTTGCCGGAGCCGATGAAAGCAAGTATGAGCTCGAGGAGGTCGTGGACTTCCTCAAGCATCCAGAGAAATATACGGAAATCGGAGGGAAAATACCCAAGGGCGTCCTCTTGGTCGGCCCTCCGGGAACCGGCAAGACCTTGCTTGCCAAGGCTGTTGCAGGAGAAGCCGGGGTCCCCTTCTTCAAGATGAGTGGTGCCGACTTTGTCGAAATGTTCGTCGGTGTCGGAGCCGCCCGGGTGCGGGACCTGTTCCGTCAAGCACGGGAAAATTCCCCCTGTATTATTTTCATCGATGAAATCGATGCCATCGGCCGCTCTCGCGTATCTGCAGGCATCGGCGGCAACGATGAGCGGGAACAGACGCTGAACCAGCTGCTGGTGGAGATGGACGGATTCGATTCACGTACCGGTGTCATCATTCTGGCCGCCACCAACCGTCCCGAGATTCTCGACCCTGCACTCCTCCGTCCCGGCCGCTTCGACCGTCAGGTTCTGATCGACAAGCCGGACTTGGAAGGCAGACTGTCCATTCTCAAGATCCATACCAGAAACATCAAGCTTGCCGACGATGTGGATCTTCGCAAAATCGCCCAAGGTGCCGCCGGTCTTGCCGGTGCGGACCTTGCCAACATCGCCAATGAGGCAGCGCTTCTGGCGGTTCGCCAAAAACGCAATGCAGTCACCCAGGCTGATTTGGAAGAAGCAATTGAGAAATCGGTGGCGGGACTGGAACGAAAAAGCCGATTGCTCAACGCCAAGGAACGGGAACGGGTTGCCTATCACGAAACCGGTCATGCCCTGACCGCCTACCTTACCGAAGGCGCGGAGCCGGTCAGCAAGATATCCATCATCCCCCGTGGGTTGGGAGCATTGGGGTATACGCTGCAGTATCCGACCGAGGATCGCTTTCTGCTCAGCCAAAGCGAATTGTTGGGCAACATCGACACCTTGCTGGGAGGCCGGGCTGCCGAGGAAGTCATTTTCAAGGAAATTTCCACAGGAGCCGGCAATGACATCAGCAGAGCCAGCGACTTGGTCCGTCGCATGATCACCGAGTTCGGGATGAGCGAGCGATATCGGAATATCACGCTGCCCACCACCCAAAGCGGAATCGCTGGGGTCTCGGGTGCTCGCGAGTACTCGGAGAAGGCACAGGAATACATTGATACCGAAACGGCGCGCATCGTCAATGAACGCTATCAGGTCGTCAAAGGAAACCTGGAGAAGAACCGTAAAGCGCTTGAATTGATCACCTCCAAGTTGCTTGAAAATGAAGTAATCAATGGAAGCGAGTTCCAAGCTCTTGCAAAAAGTGAGGTCATTGTCTAATCTGCTTCCGTATGATTAAGAAAAAGATAGAAGATAGAGATTTACAGGAACACCTGGCCTCCCTACCTGAAGATGGGCGCGAGGTGTTTCTTTTGCATAACGATTTGATTCGTGTTACTGCAATCCAAGCAACAAACCTGATAAACCAGATGCGGGAGAATCATGAACTGGGCCTCTTGGAGACCTATGTGTTGGGTCAGGCGTACCTGGCGGCCGGCTTGCTCAGTGCGACGGTCAAAGGCAACGACCGAATTCAGCTGAACATAGAATGCGGAGGCCCCATTGGCGGCGTCTTTGTGGAAGCATGGGCGGTGGGGGCGGTTCGCGGATACCTCAAGCACAACCCCATCCCCTTGCAGCGGCAACTGACCAGTCTCGACCTCAACGAACTTTACGGACCGGGATTCCTTTCGGTCTCCAAATTGTTGGAAGGACACAAGACGCCCTTCACGGGCCAGACCATGATGGCCTATGGTGATCTTGCCAAGGATCTCGCCCTGTATTATCAGCAGTCGGAACAGACTCCTTCACTGTTTGTACTTTCGATTCATTTCGATACGGCCGGTCAGGTGACGGGAAGCGGAGCACTCTTTCTGCAAGCCATGCCCGGCTGCGATGACGCGGTGCTTTCCCAACTGGAGCAGACGGCCGGAAGGCTTGCCTCCCTCGGATCGTTCCTGTCCGAAGGAAAACCTGTCAGTGAATACGTGCAAGAGCAGTTCGCATCGCTGGGCGTTCGGCATCTGGCCCATCAACCACTCGGCTTTTCCTGCCCGTGTTCACGCGAACAATATACACGTTACCTGCAGCAATTGAACCAAGAGGATCAAGCAGACATTCTTGAGAATGGACCGTTTCCCCTTGAGTTGGTTTGTGTGAACTGCAACACACACTACCAGTATGAGAAATTTGAACTTGCATCCCTGTTGTCAAAGGCAGGAGGAGGAAGACTATGATTTTCTTTGCCACATCTGCCTTGTACATGAATGACATCATCGAGGAGGAAGCCCGAAAGGCGGGAGCCACCGATATCAGGACGGTCAGTGGAGGGGTTGAATTCTCAGCCGACCTGGCCGCCGCCTACCGGTTCTGCATCACCAGCCGCACGGCGACCCGCGTGTTGCTCGGACTGTTTCAGGATGAGGACGTCCAGAATATCGATGATCTGTATGAAGCATCCCTGCAGATACCCTGGGAAGAATGGGTGAATCCGAACATCACCTTCTCGGTTACCGAGACCGTGAAAAACGTTTCCTATCTGAGAAACTCACACTTTGCAGCGATCAAGCTCAAGGACGCTATCGTCGACCGCATCCGCGAGAAATTCGAAGGTGAACGGCCACAGGTGGACAAGGAAGACAGCGATGTCGTCTTCCATGTCCACATCGATGGGGAAGCAGTCGCCTGGTATGTTGATTTCTCCGGCAGGGGACTCTATCGCAGAGGATACCGTGCCGCCCAGACTGATGCAGTACTGAGCGAATATCTTGCCTGTTCGGTTATTTATCGTTCGGAATGGAGAAAGACTCTGGAGAAAGGCGAAGGGGTTCCCCTTTTGCTTGATCCCTTCTGCGGAAGCGGAACCTTGGCCATCGAGGCAGCCCTTTGGGCAAGCGACCAAGCCCCCGGGCTGGTCAGCTCCCGCAAATTCGCGTTCTTCAATCTTCCGATCCATGACGAGGCTCTTTGGGAACAGATTGTCGACGAAGCTTGGGACGCAGCCGAGAAAGCGAAGGACCGTGAGATTTCCATCCATGCATGGGACATCGATCCCAAGGCGATTGCGATTGCAAAGAAGCATGCAAAGCTGGCGCATGTCGATCATCTGATCGATTTCCAGGTGAAGGATTTCACCACCATCAAGGCTGAGGACGTTCCCCAGCAGGCCGGATATATCATCACCGACCCTCCCTACGGGATCCGCATGCAGAATGATGTCGATTTGAAAATTCTCTATCGCAAAATCGGTCAACAAATCAGTTCTCTGTTCGGCGGTTGGTACGTTGCAATCCTCTGTGGACAACAGGATCTGCTTTCCTACGTCGACATGAAACCGGACCGGACCAACACGGTGAACAACGGGGGTATAACCTGTCAGATCGCCCATTATTACGTATTCACCGAGGAAGAGCGTCAGCAGATGATCGAACGCGCCATCCAACGCAAGGCAGAACGCCTTGCCCTGCCCCTGAGCGAAGGAGCACAAATGGCGTACAACCGTTTGGTCAAGAATCTGGCGAACCTACGGCCGAAAATGGCTGAACAGCAGGTCACCTGCTACCGGATCTACGATGCCGACATGCCCGAATACAGTGCCGCCATCGACTTGTATGAGGAGAAGTACATCAGCCTGCAGGAATATGCACCTCCCGCTACCATTGATGCAGAGGATGCTCTCAGAAGACTGGGCGAGCTCATCGATGCCACCGAACGGGCTACCGGAGTCGACCGGGAGCGTATCTATGTCAGGCAACGTACCATCCAGAAGGGAGAAAAGCAGTACGAGAAGATGGCCAGCACCGACAAGTTCTACATAGTCAACGAGTCGGGGGCAAAGTATCTGGTCAACTTCACCGATTACCTGGATACCGGCGTGTTCCTCGACCATCGTCCGATTCGCACGGAGATCGCCAACATTGCACAGGGCAAGCGTTTTCTCAACCTGTTCTGCTATACCGGCACGGCAACCGTTCAGGCTGCTAAAGGCGGAGCCTTGAGCACGGTCAGTGTCGATGCCTCGGCCACCTACCTCGACTGGGCGGTCAAGAATATGGAGCTCAATGGTTTCACCGGGATGAATCATTTCTTCTATCGCAGTGATTGCCTGCAGTTCCTCTTTGACACCTTCGACCGATATGATTTGATTTTCTGTGATCCCCCGACCTTCTCCAATGGAACGGGCAGGGACAATTTCGATGTGGATCGTGACCAGGTCAGACTGATCAAGGCCTGTATGATGCATCTCGATCCCAAGGGGACGCTGATTTTCAGCTGCAATTACCGCAAGTTCCGACTCGATGAACGGTTGATCGACGAGTTTGATGTCCAGGACATCACCCCGTCTACGATCGGGTTTGACTTCGAACGCGACCAGAAGATCCACTACACCTTCCAGATCAGGCATCGTGCAGTGGTAAAAACAACCAAGAGCAAGCCTGTGGTACGGGCAATTCGCAAAAAGTAATGATTGGGCTCCTGCAAGGGAGCCTTTTCTTTCCCTGCCCGCCATGGTAGAGTCAGCACATGCACCAAGCCACCCTCGCCTGTCCGCACTGCCACGAGCAACAGAGCCATACGCTGCACCCCTTTGTGGATCTGGCCAAGCAACCCAAACAAAAGTTGGCGATCCTTACCGACTCACTGTTCACCGTCACCTGCCCGGCGTGCAATCGGCAATTTTCAGTCCTGCATGAATGCCTGGTGGTGGATGAAACTCGAAAATTTGCCGTGTTGCTTGCACCGCAAAGTGAATCGTCCGAGCTGGACAATTCGTTTGCCGATGGAATCCGATGGGAAACCTATACCCTTCGGTTGGTGACCGACACCGCGAGCTTGAAGGAAAAGATCCTGCTGCTTGACAGCGAATTGGATGACCGGACGATAGAACTGTGCAAGTTGTATTTGAGCATGCAGCTTGATGCTTCCTCGGTGCGACTCTTCTTTGCCGAACACCAACACAAAGAGGGCCAGTTGCTTTTTTCGGTCATCAACGAGCAAGGCGCATTGGCAGGTTCCCTGTCGGTTGAGGCTGAACTGTATCGGCAACTGCTTGATACATCCAGACGATTCATCCCCAAGGAGGGATGCTTCAGCAAGGTGGATGCCCATTGGGCGATGAACCAGATCAAAAACAACGCTGACCACTGATTTTGTGGCAAGTGTCGCACTGGTAACAGATCTCATGCTCCATCACCTCTCCCTTCACGTATGACTCGATGCTGGTCAAGGTGGTTTTGGCAATGTTCTGAAGCGCTTCCCTCGTCAGGAACGCCTGATGGCTGGTCACCAAGACATTGGGCATACTGATCAAGAGCATCAATACATCATCGTCAAGGATGGTCGAGCTTTTATCTTCATAGAACACCTCCCCTTCCTCTTCATATACATCCAAGGCTGCTGCTCCGATCTTTTTGCTTCTGATTCCTTCGAGCAAGGCATGGCTGTCCACCAGAGCCCCGCGGGAAGTGTTGATCAAAACGACTTGGTCCTTCATCCATCCGATCGACCGTCGATTGATCAAATGTACAGAATCCTCGGTCAGTGGACAATGCAGGCTGATGATGTCGCTACGCCGGCACAAGTCTTCAAAATCGGTATAGTGTGCCTCCAGTGCCGGATCAGGATAGGGATCGAAGCAAAGCACCTGCATGCCGAATCCTTTGCAGATGTCGATGAAGATGCGCCCGATTTTTCCCGTTCCGACCACCCCGATCGTCTTTCCGTGCAAATCGAAGCCTACCAGCCCGTTGAGACTGAAATTGAACTCACGGGTGCGGACGTAACTGTGGTGGGTATGTCGCACCGCACTGAGCAGCAGAGCCATTGCATGCTCGGCAACGGCATACGGCGAATAAGCCGGTACCCTGACGATATGGATTTTCCCGAAGGCGGCCTTGAAATCGATATTGTTGTATCCGGCACAGCGCATGGCCAATAAGCGCACACCCTTCTGATACAAGGTCTCGAGAACCTGCTCGTTGATGGTGTCGTTCACAAAAGCGCAGACCACCTCGAAATCATCCGCCAATGCCGAAGTCTGCTCATTCAATTTTGACTCATAGTAGGTGATCTGAAAACCGAAATCAGCTGCATATTGGTCGAACCATACTCTGTCATACGGTTTTGTATCAAAAAACGCAATGCGTGTCATAGGGAGTTCTCCTTCCATGAGGACAAGCTGCCCCGTCCCCAAAACTTAGATGACCACCTCTTCCAAAACATCGATCAAGAGCTGATAATCGCCGTCGATCGCACTGATATCGGCTTCCAACAACCGGTCGGCATCAACCTGCGACCAGTCGACGTCATACCCTGCATTCATCGACAACTGGTAGAAAAACAATCGGGCTGCGCGTCCATTGCCATCCCGGAACGGGTGCAATGCCTCGAGCTCTCCCATATAAAATGCGAGATCATTGATGAACCGCTCACGATCAAGGTCTTTCAGATAATGGTCCTTGCGCAACCTGGTAAAGATGTCCTCGGCGGCACTTTCGATGAACTCAGGACTGCAGAACACCGTCCGTTTCGCAGCCACTGTTGTTCTCACCAAACCCGCTGAGGGATATACGTCGCCGAACATCCGCTCATGGATCGATTTGAGATATTCGAAGTCATAGGTATTCTGTACGGTCTCCAAAAGCATTTCCGCCGTGCGAAGATCGGCAAGAAACGCTTCCACCTTCCGAAGTTTTCCCCGTTCCTTGATGGAGAAATAATTCACCAGACAGGATGTATGTTGATAAAACGTATGTTCATCCTTCGGTGGAACATACTCATGCGAAAGATCATGATCCTCAATATAGCGCTGGATACTTTCATCAGGGGAAGCCTCCCCTTCCAAAACGTTCCGTACCGATTGTTCCTCTTCTTCGGAAAACGCAAATCCTTCCGCTTCATGATTGAACTTGATATAGTCGATGCATGCTTGCACTCGGCCTGCTTTCATAAAAACACTAACCATCCTTCTGCCCCCTCGGGGGCACGGTATATCCTTTCTCGTACAAATCCCGAACTGCATCAGAACAGGATATCTTCCAAGAACCCTTTACCTTATCTTGGTCTATGATAGCCATACCGAAGAACAGAGGTCAAGGCACGGTATACAAAAAGAGCCCGTTGACGGGCTCTTTTCTGAAGAAATTCATGCGTGTCTGCTAGAAAGAGAATCCCATGTACACCGTTCCTTCCGCAAATTGGGGAATGGTGGAGAGCGAGGAAAGCCCGCCCTCACTGAGGATCAAACCATATTTTCCGTTGACACCCAGGCTGAAAGTCTTGTTGAACTTATATTCGAACCCGGCCTTTGCGAATGCACCGTAGAGCATATGATCGCTGTTGGTATCCGCCAGACTCGGTCCATAGGTGAAGAATCCACCAAGACCCAGATCAAAGACGGTCTTGCCGAACTCCATGTTCAGCATCGGACTTACGCTGACCGTGATGGCATGATCAAGATGGGAAATCGGTGTGGCGAAATCGAAGGCAAGCAAATCCTTGGCCACGGAAGACCAGCTGTAGCTGTTCATGTACGGAGAGTATGCAAGACCGATATCCACGCCCAGACCCAATGAATCGTTGAAGGTCATCAGGTTGTTCAGTTGCAAGCCAAGCTCAGCTTGTACATTGAATCGGGAATAAGACCCACTCAATGCGGGATTCTGGAAGTTGAGTACACCGCCCAGCGTAAGGGTGGAATACGCGCGACTCGCAGCTTTTGCTTTTTGGGCAACGGGGGCGCTTTCAGCCACGGAAGGCTGTGCTTCAGCGACCGGTGCGGCCGCCGGCGCTTCGAGTGCGGGTGCGCTTTCCTGGACTACCGGTTGCGGCTCCACCACTGCAGGTTCGTTTGCAGCAACCTGTTCAGGCATGGGCACTACTGCTTCGGCTACCGGAACCACCGGCTCTGTGGAGGCGCTCACGGCAACCTCGGCTACTGGTTGTTCCTGGACCGGGGCGCTTTGTTCTGCTACGACCGGCTGGCTTTCGGCTACCGGCTGCTCCTGCACCGGGGCCGGCTGTTCAGCGACGACCGGCTGGCTCTCGGCTACCGGTTGTTCCTGCACCGGGGCCGGCTGTTCAGCGACGACCGGCTGGCTCTCGGCTACCGGTTGTTCCTGCACCGGGGCCGGTTGTTCAGCTGTTTGGACCGCAGGTTGTTCGACCGGGAACATCGGCTGGGCTACCGACTGTGCACTATCGCTGAAATTAACTCCATCATAGGATTGCTGCAGATACAGCGTATGGGCGATGGTCCCATCAAGACCTCGTTGGGTATAACTGGTCACCGAAGAATCGACCACTGTCCAAGCATCGGCATTCTCGCCATCCACTTGGTAGCGGAAGGTAGTCACCAGAGGATCCTCAAGCAGCCACTCCCAGGTTATGACAACAGGCACTGCGAACAAGACCGATGGCAACAGGATCAAGGCTGCCAATACTGCTAATACTTTCATTCTCATAGTACACAACTCCTATCAATAGCTCTGAAGAAGGCTACCAAACTACCGTATATTGTATCATACACTTCTCCCTTCAATATAACAAGCAAACCGACGGTCGGTAACCCCTGTTCCTACAATAGTTGCAACTGATGTGTCATATCGGTAGGCTGATACCATGAACAACATACGAACCTTGGCCGTATTTTGCGGCAGCAGCAATGGGAAAAACCCCATATATGAGATGACAGCCCGCCAATTGGGGGAGGCCATGAGCAAAAAATGCCTTGGGTTGGTCTACGGCGGCGGTAATCGGGGGTTGATGGGCTCAGTAGCCCAAAGCCTCTACCAACGCGGAGGAAACGTCATCGGGGTCCTTCCCGAGGCCTTGAATCGACCGGATGTGCGCATGCATCAGGTGGAGGACACTTTGATCATTGCGTCCTCCATGCATGAACGCAAACAGACGATGTACGATCTTGCCGATGCCTTCGTGGCATTGCCCGGGGGAATCGGGACGTTCGAGGAAATCCTGGAAGTGTATACGTGGTTGCAACTCGGCTATCATCACAAACCGGTGGCGTTGCTCAATGTCGCAGGATTCTATGACCAGTTGCTTGCGTTCCTGCAACACAGCGTTGACGAGGGGTTCCTGAAACAGGACCACCTCCATGCGTTGATCGTCGAACAAGACGTCGAATCGCTTCTCGCCCGCTTGGTAACATGGAATGCCGATCTGAGTGACAAACTGAGGCAATGAACTGTAGATACTTTGCTGTTTTGGATCTATGCTATGTGCATGACCAAACAGCAATATCATCTGCTTGAACTCTTCTACATCACGACAGGGTCGTTTCTTACCGCCCTGGGCATCGCACTGTTCTCCTCCCCTGCCAAGATTGCCAGCGGGGGGGTCAGCGGTATTGCCATCATCATCTACCACACCCTGGGAATCGACACCGGTCTTTCCATTTTCATCCTTTCGGTACCTCTGTTTCTGTTGGGTGTGGCCATTTTCGGCAAGCAGTACGGGGCCAAGTCCCTGGGTGGAACCATCCTGTTGAGTTTGTTCACCTCCCTGATCAACGCATGGGTCGGTTACGACGGGGTCTTGGATTACAGCAATCCGCTTTCCATCCTGTTGTCGGCGATCAGCGGGGGCGTGTTGATGGGACTCGGCGTGGGTCTGGTGCTCCGAAGCGGGGCAAACACCGGGGGAACGGACATCCTTGCCCAAATACTTGCACGGTTCACCCCGCTTTCCCTGGGAACATCGCTGTTCCTCGTCGATGCACTCATCATCGCATCAAGCGCCTTCATCTTCTCCTTGGAGATGGCGTTATATGCAACGATGACGGTCTATATCGTCGGAGTCACCATTGATCGGGTGGTGCTCTCATTTGGAACGCGTTCTGCGAAGACTGTATTCATCATCAGCGAGAAGCGTAAGGAAATCGAGCTTGCAATCCTGGAGGAACTCGGCCATGGAGGCACCATACTCTACGGCAGCGGGATGTACACCGGTTTTGAGCGGCCGGTCATCATGACGGTGGTGGCCAACAACAAACTCGGCGCACTGACCGCCATCGTCCATCGGCATGACGATGACGCTTTCATGGTGGTGCAAGAGGCATACAAAGTCCTCGGTGAGGGGTTCACCCCCATCGAGGAAGCAGCTTGGGCGGGTCTGTCGGACGTCACCCAGAAACAAAAGAGGAAGTCCTAGTATTTCCAGAGCTTCTCGGGATAGTAGCCTTTTGCCACCTTCTGAGCCAGTTGATCCTTCACATTCTGGCGGTCTTCGCTGTATGTCATGCCGAACCAGGTATCCTGGGTGGTGTAGAACCGAATCTTTCCTTCCTGATTCGTTACGATGCGGCTGGCACCGTTGGGAAGATAGCACTCCGTCTTTTCACTGGTGATGTTGTCCTTGATGAACGATTCCCAATACGAAGCGAAACTGGTAAAGGCCGTGGGAGCGAATCCGAAGAAATTCATGGACACCCATTCCTTGCCGGTGAGCACCAAATCAGCCCCTTCACGATGACTGACCACCTGCTCGCCCTCGTAGCCGATTTTGGTATGCTCTTCCATATCGAGCAGGTATCCATCCTCAACATGGCAAATCGCCCGACTGACGGTTCCGCTGCGGCTCATGGTATGGTCAAGCACATAGCCCACCATCGCATGTTCGGTACTTGCAGGATCGAGTTCGGTGAGGTGTTTGCCAAGTACGACGAAAGCATCCCTACCATAATAGTCGTCCGCGTTGATCACGGCGAACGGTTCTTTGATCACAGGCTCTGCGCATAACACGGCATGAATGGTCCCCCATGGTTTTTTGCGCCCTTGGGAGAGCCGTTTCTGCTCCTCATTCAACAAGGAATCCTGGTTTTGAAACACATAAGAAGCATCCATATTGTTGGCAATGCGATCGAATACCCGTTCACGGAAATCCTTTTCGATATCCTTACGGATCAGGAAAATCACCTTCTCAAACCCGCTTTTATGGGCGTCATACACGCCGAAGTCAAGCAAGGTCTCCCCGTGAGAGCCCACACTGTCTATCTGTTTGATCCCGCCGTAGCGGCTACCCATTCCTGCTGCCATTACCAATAGTGTCGGTTTCATCCATACCCTCCTCTGCAAGGTTGCTTTGTCACTCCCATTCTAGCGCCACTTCTTTGACCGAGTCAAACGGACATTGCAGGGAAAGCCGGTATGGAAAAACAGGACGAGGTGGAGTATGCTGTGCCCATGAACAATCGAGAATGGTATTCCCAGGTCATGCAGTTCTGTCAAACGGCAGGTTCCTGCACCCGTTGTCCGTACCATCTGTTGGCACAGACAGAGTTTTCCAACCAAACGGATGATCGTCCCTGCTTTTCCAACCCCCAAAGCCTGGCGGAACTGGAGGCATGGCTGATGCAACGCCATGATCTAGCCGAGGATGATGAATCCGATGAGGCCGATGATGACCACCAGTGGCTCAAGGAGTTGCTGAAAGGACAATTCGATGAGGAAGATGAAGCATTCTTCCTCGATGAGGAGCTGCTTTAGAGCACTTCGATGCTCAGTTCAATGGCAGCGGAATACCAGCCCGTGGCAAATTGATTGGGATCGAAATCCGGTATTTCCGCCAGGATCTGTCCCGACTCATAGAGGATGGTCTCATTGTTTCCGTATACTCCGCGGACTCCGAGATCTTTTTGCATGGAAGCGTTTCCCGATACACTCATCCCCCTTGAGGTGTCACTGACCACCCGTACCGAAAACGGGATGACCGACCGTTGGCCGGGAAGAATGGTTTCCGCCTGGTCGAGGACAAAGGAAAATTGTTGTTCATCACCCCTCTGTCCGGGGCGAACAGCCAGCTTGAACTGGGATACGGCATTATTGGAAACCAAGGTATAGGAGCCTACCTGGATGGTACTGTTCCTGCTTTCGGCAAGATTGAAATTCAAGGCTTGTTGGTTTTGCTCAACACGGAAGATTTCGGTAACCGGCATTTCCCCCTGCACCTGTACACTGCTGAACGGAAGCGGAGAGGAATAGGCGGATGCGCATAGGCCAAGAACCAATGCAAACAAGATTCCTTTTTGTATGGGATGTGCCAGGCTTCGTATCATACAGTTCCTTCCTGTAGCTTGTAGTGTACTGAGCGAACAAACACGTGTCAAGAGTTGTAGTTGTACTTCCCAATGACATCAAAAATTCTTCTTATACTATACAAATATACATATATAATATAAATAATTATATATAATCGATCTCCTGTCATAAGATTTCTTTTTCGGCCCCTTGACAGAGCACTCCCCTCTGCCGTACGATAAGCAGGTTATGGGCCCGTAGCTCAGCTGGATAGAGCGTCTCCCTCCGGAGGAGAAGGTCGTGAGTTCGAACCCCGCCGGGCTCAAGCATTTGGGAAGTCACACATCGTGGCTTCCTTTTTTTGCATATTCCACCACCGCTTTCAGGCGGATATCCCGACTACTGGAGCCGATGCGTAGTTCATACGAACCGGCATCGCTGGTAAAGCTCCAGGACGCTTGGTCCCAACGACTGAACGCCTCATCCGTAATCAGGAAATCGACCAGCTTCTGCTCGTTTGCCTTGAGCAATACCTTGCTAAAACCCCTCAGTTCCTGAAAAGGCCTGAAGATCTTGGGATCAAGCGGATGCATATACAGCTGCACGACCTCCGCACCGGTTCGGTCTCCCACATTCGTCAGCATACACTGCAGGTGCCAAGTCCTCTCATCCAATTGCCGTACCTCCAATTCTCCATACTGAAACCGAGTATATGAGAGTCCATGGCCGAAACAAAAGGCGACTTCGCTTTGCTCTGTATCAAATTGGCGGTACCCGACCATAAGTCCTTCCCGATATACCAAATCAGAGACCGAGCGGATGGTACTGTCCCCCTGGCCCTTCTTGATGCGCGCCACATTTGTGGTGGCAAAATCCTTGGGATAGGTGCGCATGCTCCGATAATCCTCCAGACGTCTTGCAACGGTATAGGGCAGTTTACCAGAGGGATTGACCGTACCATACAGCAATGCTTCCAATGCGTCTGCCGTGGAACTTCCGAGATACGAGGCAAATAAAATGGCTTGGGCGGCATCCTGCCAGGATTCTGTTTCCACCGCCCCTCCGCTCTGCACCACCACCACGACATGCTTATTCAGTTGAGCCGCCTGCTGTATAGATCTGATGTCGGTCCCGGAGAGCCGCCAGGGACGATCATAGGCTTCGCTCTCCTCGATATGATCGTATCCTACGACCAGGACCACTGCGTCACATTCCCTGACCCGTGCATGCCATTTCCTGCTGTACACCCAATGACGGGGGAGCAAGGCAACCTTGCCGGCCAGCCGTTGGGCAAGCGTCTGCGGTTTCTGTTGCCATTGGATCATGGAAGAGCCGCCGCCTTGGGCTACCTTGCAGGCATTGTCTCCTCCCAGACAGATGCGCTGGGAAGAGGAAAGCGGCAACAAGGATTGCTCATTCTTGGCCAAAACGACCGATGCAACGGATGCATCAAACGCCGCTTGGAGATGCGCTTCGCCCCCGATTTTCAGCGAATCATCGACAGTGGGGACGGTGAACAGTCCTGCTTTCTCATAACTGGACAGCAGATGCATGATCCGTTTGTCGAGCTGCTCGTCATCAAACACCCCGGCCTCGAATGCAGAAACCACTTTTTCCTTGGTCAGGTATTTGGCTTGGGGCATCTCGACATCCACGCCGCAGGCGAGCACGCCCTTCGTTGAATACAATGAGTTCCAATCGCTGATGACCAACCCTTCAAATCCCCAATCCCCTCGGAGTACACCATCCAGCAAATAAGGATGCTCACTGGTATAGGTACCATTCACTTGGTTGTAGCTGGTCATCACCGCCAAACATCCGGCTTGAACGGCCTGTTTGAAAGCAGGAAGATACAATTCATGTAAACTGCGCTCGTCAACCACGGAATTGGATTTATGCCGGTCGTATTCGCTGTTGTTGCAGGCGAAGTGCTTGACCGTGGCGATCACAGGATGGGACTGCACTCCCTTGATGTAGGAGGCTGCCATCTGGCCACAAAGATAGGGGTCTTCCCCGAAGTATTCGAAATTACGTCCGTTTACCGGAACCCTTGCCAAGTTCACCCCAGGGCCGAGCAACACCCCGATTCCCATTGCCCGGCACTCCTCACCCAGAGCATCCCCTACTCTTTGGATAAGATTGCGGTCGAAGGTTGATGCAAGCGAAATTGCTGCCGGAAAATCGGTGACCGGAGCATTCCACCCCCTGATCCCCAGCGTTGCGTCACTGGTCCAAACCGGCTTGAGTCCGATTCGTCCTATACCGGGAATGCAGAACTCATCCACACCTCCCAACAAAGTGATCTTCTCCTCCCTGGTGAGGGCCGCTGTGATCCGTTTGGCGATCGAAGGCTCGTCGCTGGGAGGCAGAAGCAACTGCATCGGCGTAGCATCGGTTATGAGATCCCTGTTCTCCAGCATTTGCTTCATTCGTGTTTGGATGATGCACTTGAATCGTTTCTGTATCCACCGAAGCTTCACGATGCGCCTCCACGTTTCGATTGTACCACACCATGGGTTGCCTTCCCATGGAAAAACTCGGTACTGTAACAGTATGAGCATACGTGTACTCTTTTTAGGTGAAATCGTGGGAAAACCAGGCATCCAAGTCGTGAAGCAGACACTCAAGACGGTGCGTTTGGAGCGTGAAATAGATCTGGTCATTGCAAACGGCGAAGGAGCGACCAGCGGTTTCGGCCTTGGGCGGGCACACAGCATGCAACTTTTGAAACTGGGCGTAGATATTCTCACCGGCGGGGAGAAGATCTATTACAAACTGGATATGGTTGAGTTCATAGCCAAGAATCCCAGCATTCTCAGACCAGCCAATTACCCGCCCCAGAACCCGGGCAGGGGGGTACGGTACCTTACTGTCCAGTCGCAGAAGGTGTGTGTGATCAACATCCTGGGCAACGCCGATTTCCCGCGCACCCATCTTTCCAATGCATTCAGCCTTGCACAGATATTGGTGGACAAGGCACGCGAGGACGGAGCAATCGCCCTGGTGCAGTTCCACGCCTCCCCTACCGCGGAAAAGCTTTCGATGGGGTTCATGCTTGACGGAAAGGCCGCCGCTGTGATAGGTACCCATACGAAAGTGCAAAGCGGTGATGCCAGGATTCTCAGCAAGGGCACGGCATACATCACCGACAATGGTCGTTGCGGTAGCCAGAGAAGTGTCGGCGGCTTTGCCAGCAAGACGGAAATAGAGAAATACATCACCCAAGTTCCAAGTCGTAGTCAGGAATGTTGGGATGATTTGGCCTTGGTCGGCGTCATCGTAGAGATCAATGAGGAAGGAAAGGCAGTAGCCATAGAACCCATGAGCATCCCGGTGCAGCAAGACGAACAGGCCAAGGAGGAATAAACATGTACGAAGAAGTCAAAGTAACCAAAATACTTTCGCCGGATATGCTGGAGGTATCGTGTTCAAGTGCTGCATGCAATGGATGCAAGGGCGGCGCGTTCTGCAATACCAAAAATAAACGATTCGAAGCGTTCAATGAGGAAAAGCTTTCGGTCAAACAAGGTTCAACGGTAAAAATCTATCTCAAGCCCTCCCGCACGATAGCCGGGACCCTGATTACCTTGATCCTTCCGCTTTTACTCTTCCCCGTCGCTTATTATCTATCGAAGCTGGCACATCTGGGGGAGGGTGCATCCTTCTTGATTGCGATCGGCGGAATCGCCATCGGATTCATCGGCGTGTACCTGTATTTTAAAAAGAAGGAGAAGCATTACCTTCCAGTTGTCGAGCAAGTGCTCTCAGAAGAGAGCGAAGAATGAGATTGCCCAAACCAAGAAGGACGGCTATACTCAAGGCATGCGTGGAAAACTCCTTCTTGGCATGGTTCTTGCATCGATAACACTATCCTCCTGTTCGCTTTCTTCTGAACAGGAGATTGCCATGCGTTCACTCCAGCTTCCCACCATGGTGCTCTCCGATGCCACCTACGTGCTGGACCGTTCTCCACAATTACCGATCACCGTAGTCGCCGAGGAGATTTCCCTTTACGACAACCCCAAGCGGGCAACCCTGAAGAATCTCAGCTTCACCCAGTATGATGCCAAGGGCGTTTTGGAACTCTCCGGCTCAGCTGACCTGGCAAGTGTGGATCTCGGCACCTATGATGCCGAACTTACCGGTTCTGTCCGGGTGGAAAAGGCCGATGCTCACTTGGTGATTGAAGCCGACCAGATCCAATGGATCCAGGACCAGGAGAAGCTTCTGAGCAATCCGGATTCCATCGTCCAATTGACCTTTGAAGGAAACAAAAGGGTCAAAGGTACCTCCTTGGTGGTGGAACTGTCCACTTCCACGGTGAGTTTCAAGGAAGTCGAGCAGGGGGTGATCGATTTATGAGAAGGCTTTATACCACCCTCATCCTCTGCTTCCTCGTTTCCGCACTGCTTGGGGCGAAGGAAATCACCTTCTCAGGCGGGACTACCAAAATGCAGATGCAGGAAGGCTTCCAGACGATTTCCTTGGGAGGCGGAGCACGGATTACCAGCGGTTCACTCCAACTTTCCGCCACCCAGATTGAATTATCCGGCAAGGACTACCGCTATGTACAATGCACCGGGAATGTAGAGTTGCATGATCAACAAAAGGGGCTCTCCCTGAAAGCGAAGGATCTCTTCTACGACCGACAGGAGGAACTGATCCTGGTCAATGGATATTTTGAATTGGAGGACACTTCCAATGCCTTGCTGGCTTCAGCCTTCTACCTCTCTTTCGCTCTCGAGTCAGGGCAGGTCTCCCTGCAGGTTCAGGTTACACTGTTCAAGGATACCGATTCGGGGGTGATGGCCTGCCGCTCAGATACACTGCTCTTTGATAGAAACCGTCAAAATCTTGATTTGAAGGGAGATGCAAACGTCAATTGGGCAGGCGACCTCTACGAGGCACAGCGGATCACGGTAGACCTTGTGACCGAGGAAATTGCGATGGATGGCTCCATCAAGGGGGTCATCAATGGCTGAACGGTTCACCAGCGTCCTGGAGGTCCAGCACCTGGCCAAATCCTACGGCAAAAAAGAGGTGGTTAAGGATGTGTCCTTCACCATGCGATCGGGGGAAGTCATCGGACTGCTCGGTCCCAACGGGGCGGGCAAAACTACCACGTTCTATATGATCGTCGGTTTTTTGAAAGCCAGGACGGGTACGATTCTCCTCAATGGGGAGGATATCACCACCCTGCCGATGTATCTGCGATCG
This sequence comes from Sphaerochaeta sp., assembly GCF_050256055.1. Taxonomy (NCBI): domain Bacteria; kingdom Pseudomonadati; phylum Spirochaetota; class Spirochaetia; order Spirochaetales; family Sphaerochaetaceae; genus Sphaerochaeta; species Sphaerochaeta sp. The sequence continues at coordinate 64,257 of NZ_JBFWIJ010000011.1, forward strand.
AAACGGGGACTCTCGTACCTCCCTCAGGAACCTTCCATCTTTCGAAAGCTCAGCGTGGAAGACAACATCCGTCTCGTAGCCCAAACGCGAAGGGATCTGGACCGGGATGCCCAGGAGGAACGGGTCAATGCTCTGATCAGTGAATTCGGCATTGAGGACGTACGCAAACAAAAAGGCTACACCCTCAGCGGGGGGGAACGCAGACGCACGGAAATCGCCCGTGCACTCGCATCGAACCCCCAGTTCCTGTTGTTGGACGAACCCTTTGCAGGAATAGACCCCAAGGCGGTGTATGAAATCAAACACCTGATCAAGACATTGGCATCGCAAGGTATCGGTATCCTGCTTACCGACCATAATGTTCGTGACACGCTCTCCATCACCACAAGAGCGCATATCATCAACGCCGGAACAATCCTGGTATCGGGAGGAAAGCAGGAACTGCTTTCGAACACCATCGCCCGGGAAATTTACTTCGGACAAGAATTCGGGGAGGAATCCTGATGGAATTTTCACCAAATCTATCGCTTTCCCAGAAACAGCAACTCAAACTCAGCCCACAATTGCTTCAAACATTCGAGTTGATGGCGCTTCCGTTGACCGAGTTGCAACAGAAGATCAAAAGCGAGATCGAGTCAAACCCCGCCTTGGAACTGCCGTCCGGCGGTGAGGTTTCCTATGAACAGTTCGCCCAACAGAAACAGCAACGTGAAGCTTCCCGTACGGAAGACACCTATTCCGATTCGTCCAGCTATGGCAGCGATCGTGGCGGCTATGATTATGAAGCAAGCGACCGACAGCAGAAATTCATGGAAAACGCCTTGTCGGAAGAAGAGACCCTTCAGGAACATTTGCTCAGCCAATTGGGATGTGAACAACTCGAGGATGCAGCATATGCGGTAGGGGAAATTCTGATCACCAATATGGATGCCAATGGATTTTTCCTTGAAGACCCCCAGTCGTTGCTTACCCCCTCCCAGCTTGTCCATCTTGAGCCGGTGCTGCATCTGATCCACCAATTCGATCCTCCGGGAGTGGGTGCCAAGGATTGGCGGGAATCCTTGATCCTGCAGGCTCAGTCCAAAGGCTTGCAAAAAGAGGACCTTCAACATTTCACCGCCTTGGTGCAGGACAATCTCGAGTTGATGCGGGCTAACAAGCAATCAGTTGTCGCCAAGAACCTCGGCATTGAGATTGAGGATCTGGAAGAGTTGTATACCTTCTTGAAAACCCTCACTCCGTTTCCGGGACAAGGATTCGCCAGCGGCCCGGAGCAAATGGTCATCCCCGACCTCTCCATCAAACAGGAAGAGGGAGAGCTGGTGCTCAGGATGAACAATGCTTCCTTGCCTGACCTTCGGATTAATGCTGAGTTTGCATCACTGGCAGGGGAACTGGGCAACGATGAGGAAGCGAAGAAAGCACAACATTACATCCAGCAACAGGTAAAAAACGCAAATGCTTTGATTTTTCAGGTACAGATCAGGAACCAAACGCTCTACAAGGTCGCCCAGGTCCTGCTTGCCGAACAACATGAGTTCTTCCTGTTCGGTCCGCAATACATCAAACCCTTGACACAGAAGGAAGTCGCCCAACAGATCGGGGTGCATGAGACGACGATCAGCAGGATATCAACGGCGAAATGGATGGATACCGACTGGGGCATCTTCCCCATCAAAAAGCTGTTCAGCAATGCCGTCGGGGAAGAAGGAGCTGAACTCTCCAAGCAGGCGGTAAAAGAGACCATCCGGCAAATCCTTGAGGAGCATCAGGGGCAGAAGGCCCTTTCCGACCAGAAGATTTCCGATATTCTCAAGGGGAAGGGAATCTCGGTCGCCCGTCGTACCGTGGCAAAATATCGGAATGAACTGAATATCGATCCTTCGTTCATTCGGGGTACGAATTAGAAACGGGGCGCTTTCGCGCCCCGAACCTATCCATAAAAAATCTATCAATGTTCCTTGATTTTGCCTTTCTCCTTTCGAGCTGTGGCTTCAATCTTGTCGGTAATCAACTCGATTCCCTCATACAGCTCGTAGCAATCATAGGTGACCATCTTGATGGTACCCCAAGCGAAGTGGAGCTTAGCGTCCAAGTGGTATCCCTGCCCTTCTGTCTCGCGAGTGATCACGATGTCCAAGTCATGCAGATACCCTTCGGCGAATTGCAGTTTCTGGAGCTTTTTATCCAGGAATGCACGTGTCTCATCACTTGGGTTGTAACGGATGCCTCTGACTGTCAAATTCATAAGCCCTCCTTTGACTATGGTCATACTCTAAGGATAAGGCTTGCAGGTCCAATCGTCAATGGACAAATGTATTTGGCAAAATCCTCTGCATGGGATATTTGTTATATTTATTTATATTTATTTAATTTACCAATTACTCTCCTACACGATGCGTTCCATGACCCAACGTTTGTACCGGCATTTTGGTCTTGCGAAAGCCCATCAACAATTGTATAGTAAAACAGTATTTGGGCTTGAAGAACACGAGGAGCTGCATATGCCTGATTTTACCGTGCTCGATCTTTTGGATCTGGATTTGAAAGAACACAATCATTTGCGGCTGAATTGTATTGCAGGCCGTTCCGGTCTATCCCGCAAGATCACCACCAGCAAGATCAGCAGACCCGGTTTACCGCTCTCCGGATTTTTTGAGGAGTTCAGCAACAATTCCATCCAAGTCTTCGGTCGTGGCGAGCAGGTGTACCTGGAGAAATTGGAATCCGAACAGAATCTGCAGAGCATCGAGAAACTGTTCAGCTACGACATTCCCTGCTGCGTATTCTGCGACGGCGGAAATCCGAGCGCCAAGGTCATTGAACTTGCCGAGGAAAGCGGCACCACCATCCTGAAGACCGATTTACTTTCCTCCGATTTCTCGAGACGACTCTACCAGACGCTGGATGAGGTCTTCGCCCCGACGCAGACCATCCATGGTGTGTTTGTGGAAGTCTATGGTATCGGCGTTCTGATTACCGGTGAAAGCGGTGTCGGAAAAAGTGAGACGGCCTTGGAGCTCATCGAGCGCGGCCATCGCTTGATAAGCGACGATACGGTGAAGCTTCGCAACATCAGTGACAACTATTTGATCGGCATGGGGGAGAATCCCATGTTGGCCCACCATATGGAAATCAGAGGGTTGGGCATCATCAATTTGGCAAACCTCTATGGGGTCGGAGCCATCCGCGACCGCAAACAGGTCCAGCTTGCCGTGCATCTTGAACCTTGGGATGCCCAGAAGAACTATGACCGGGTCGGGGAATCAACATTGGAAGATACCTATCTGGGGATCAGCATTCCCAAGGTCATCGTACCAGTGAAACCAGGGAGGAACATCCCGGTCATCATCGAGACAGCCGCCCGGAATGAACGGCTGAAGAAATTGGGGTATTATTCGGCGAAGGAATTCGACCAAAGTGTGCTCAAATGGCTGGAAAGCGAATCAGCACGCAAAATGTACTATGTCAACGAGGAGACACTTTGATGGTTACCAGACAATTGAAGGTTTGCAACAGAGCAGGAATTCATGCACGGCCGGCGGCGTCCATCGTCAAGCTGGCCAATCAATATGCGAGCGAACTGTACTTGGAAAAAGATACCATGAAGATCAACGGCAAATCCATCATGGGCATCATTACTCTGGGGGCAACCCATCAGAGCATCATCACCATGACCTGTGATGGTCCGGATGAACTGCAGATGGCCGATGCCATCGAGACGCTGTTCGAAAACAGGTTCGAGGAGTGAACAATGCGTGAACTTACCGAACGACAGAAGGATGTGGCATCCTTCATCAGCTCGTTCATCAAGCAAAACAATTATGCGCCTTCCGTACGGGACATTGCCGATCATTTCCAATTCTCCGTCAAGGCAGCACACGACCACCTCAAGGCACTGGAAGCGAAGCAGGTCATCAAGACCACCGGAGGAATCTCCCGTTCGATCGAAATCATCGGTCAGGACTTCTATCCGCGCGATGAGATGATCCAGATACCGGTCATCGGTTCCATCGCCGCCGGAAAGCCGTTGATGAGCGAAGAGAATACCGAGTACATCCTCAATCTTCCTTCCACCATGTTGCGCAACACACGAAACACCTACTTTGCCTTGAAGATCCGCGGAGACAGCATGATAGAGGAAGGCATCTATGACGGGGATATCGCGATCATCAAGAAATGCGAGGTGGCCGATACGGGAGACATTGTAGCGGCAACCGTTGCAGACAACGAGCCGGGCATCACACTCAAGTCCTATTACCCGATGCGGGGCAAGGTTGAACTACGTCCTGCAAACTCAGCAATGGGCCCCATCATCACCCAAACCTGCAGGATCCACGGCAAACTGTACATGCTGATCAGAAACTACGCATGAGTGAACGAGCCTACCTGTTGCTCGGACCCGAGTCCGGAGCCAAAGAACAAGAATTGAAGGAAATCAGGAACCGGCTGCGCAGTGAATACGGTTCAGAGATCGAATTATCCCGCTTTTATCCGTTTGAGACAGAGAACGGGGAGATTTTTGCGGCGTTGAACAACAACTCCTTGTTCAGCGATTACCGATTGGTAATCCTCAGCCAAGCCGAGTCGGTCAATGCCTCCCTTGCGCAGGCGCTCGGCGACTATCTGGCCCACCCTGTCGATACGGCAACCTTGGTCATCATCTCCAGCGAGTTCTCCGTTTCGGCAAGAATCATGAAGCAGGTGCCACGGCAGAATACCAAAATATTTTACGACCTGTTGGAAAATCAGAAGTCGGAATGGATTCGTACGCATTTCAGACGCATGGGGCTCTCCATTACCGCAGATGCCGTCGATACATTGCTTGATCTGACCGAGGATAATACCCAGGAACTGAAGACCATCTGCAACCAGCTGGGTCTGTTCTGGCAGATCGGGGACAAAAACCGCCCCATCGAGGAAGATGATGTCCAAACGTATGTGCAGCACAGCCGGCAGGAAGATGCTTTCACCCTGTTTCCTCTGCTTTGCGAAGGCGATCTGAAGAAAAGTCTGGAGTCACTGAACGTCATTCTGGGCAGCGGAGACAGCCAGACGGCCATCCTTCTGGTAAACGGACTGGTCTGGCAATTCAGACGCCTGCTTTCCATTCTGGAGGAGACTGCCTCCGGGTCGGGGGAAGCCGAGGCATTCGGAAAAGCCAACGTACAAGGTAAAGCCAGTCCCATCAGGAAACCCAAGGACAAAACCTCCTATCATCAGGGGATCCAGCGATACGATCTGCAATCGACCCGACGTATTCTGACGTTGCTTGCAAAAGCTGATCGCGAGATCAAGGAATCCGGGACGGAGTTGACGGCCTTATTGTTGGAGCGTTTGCTGTATCAGATCATCAAGCGCAAGGGGGAAGCGTTCAGCCAAGCGGATTTCGCTTCGCTGTGATCAAAGCGAAAGCTGCTTGATCAGACGCTGTGCCACCGGCAGGGGGAGCGATGCTTCCTTTGCCAAGTCCTCGGGAGTCTTGGCCAGCAAAGCCTCGATGCTTCCATACTGCTTCATCAGCTGCTCGCTGCGTTTCTTCCCGATTCCCTGTACCGATTCCAATACCCTGAAGGACGCTTCACGACTGCGTGCGGCTTGGTTTGCACTGGTGGCAAACCGGTGGCATTCGTCGCGGACCGCAATGACCAACCGCAGTGCCTCATCATCCAAAGGAAGTCGAAGATCCTCCCTGTCGTCATCGAAGACAATGGTCTCAAATTCCTTCGCAAGTCCGATGATCGGAATGTCAAACATTCCCAAATCATCGAGAATTTCCCTCGCGGCATTCACCTGTCCCTTGCCACCATCGATGATCAAAAGATCCGGTCGTTCGAGATTCTCGTTCAGTATCTTGGAGTACCGACGTGCAACCGCTTCACGCATCGACTCGAAATCATCGATCTGTCCGCCGAGACTTTTGATATTGTACCGCCGGTAATTCGGCTTGTCGGGATTCCCGTCCCGAAAGGATATCAGGGAAGCCACGGTGTATTTGCCGGCCAGCTGTGCGATGTCGAACCCTTCGATCAAGGCAGGAGGAGCTGGAAGGTTCAGCACACGCGCCAGGCTGTCCAAAGCTTGGCTGTTGTCTCTGCCTTTCAGCCGTTTTTCCACATCCCGCGTGGCATTCTCCCGAGCCATGCGCAAAATACGGAAATGTTTGCCGTCCACCGGAAGGTTTACGTCCAGCCTTCCTCCCAGTTGCTCGGAAAAATACCGGCGGATCAATTGTACATCGATTTCATGCGAGACATACAGGAACTGGGGAAGCTTGAGACCATCGGCATAGTACTGCACCAGGAAATTCAGCAACGTCTCGGTCTCATCACCAAAGGTTTCAGCACGGTAGAGCGCACGCCCGATAAGTTGGCCGTCGCGCATCTGCATCAAACTGATCGTACACAAAGGACCGCGCATCTCGATTGCTGCATAGTCACGGCTTTCCTGCACGAAGTCCTGGACCTGCTGACCTGTCTCGATGGTCTTGATAGCCTCGATCTGATCACGCTTGATTGCCGCTTCCTCGAAGTTCAGCGCTTTGCTGGCCCTCAGCATATCCTCCTGAAGTCGCGCTACCAAATGTTCGGTATGCCCCTCCAAAAGATTTTTCACCGCTTGGATGGATTTATTGTACTCGGCCTCTGAGATCAAACCGGCACAAGGCCCTGAACAAAGCCCGATGTGGTAATACAAACAAGGTTTGTCCCGTTTTTTCAAAGGGGTGGAGCAACGACGCAAGGGAAAAAGTTTGGCGATCAGATCCAGATACAACTCCAGTTTCCCTGCGTCCGGATACGGGCCGTAGTAGGAGGAACCGTCATCGATGATCCTTCGCGTCTTGAACACCTTGGGGAACGGCTCGTTGGTGATCCGAATCATCGGATAACTCTTGCCATCCTTGAGCGAGATGTTGTAATGGGGGGTGTATTTCTTGATGAGATTGTTTTCCAGCACCAAGGCTTCATATTCATTGCCGGTGATGATGTGTTCGATTCGTACAATCTTACGCACCAGCGCTGCGGTTTTCGGGCTTCGGTTGGCTAGAAAATAACTGGTCACCCGTTTACGAAGATCCTTGGCCTTTCCCACATAAATGATGGTCCCTTTCTCGTCGCGCATCAAATAGACGCCGCTCGCGTGGGGCAGTTCCTTGGCTTGTTGCGAAGCTTCCGTCATTTCCGCAACTTCGGTTCCCAGACTTTCCACCTCTGCCTGGGAGTGGTAGGTAAGCTCTGCATCACTCTTCTTTTTCATACAGGTATGAGCATAGCCAGAGGCTCTTGTTTTGGCAATCCACAGCCGATACAATACCGGCCATGGATCATCCCCTTTTTGCTTCGTTGCCGCCTGAAGAACAGGCATATCTCTTGCAGCTGGACGAACGCTACCAGTTCAGTTTCCAACAACAACGCCAACTCATCGAAAGCGCCTGCGATCTGGCTATGTGGAAGGCGGGCAGCCTGAAGATGTGGATAGATGAGACCTCATGTGAGCATGTAAGCGGGAAAAAGCGGGCCGGAGCCCTGCTTTCCGACCATTTGCAGAGAATGGAACGGGAACGATCGATGCCCACGCGGTATCAGGATTTCGAGGTTGAGCAACGGTTTACCGACAAATACCGCAGTCTGTTTGTCTCCACCGACAAATTGATGGGGCGCTGCCCCTGCCCGGTGGATGGGGAGAAGACCCGGTGCTGCAATCTCAAGACCTTGGATGTGGTCCAGCAATGTGCATTCGGGTGCTCCTACTGCTCCATCCAATCCTTCTACAACAGCCATGAGATCCGGGTGGTGAAGAACCTGAGCCAGCGGTTGCAGGATCTTGAACTTCCTGAGGAAACTTGGCACATCGGAACCGGTCAGTCCAGTGACTCCCTGCTTTGGGGCAACGATTACGGGACGCTTGATGCGCTCTCCCATCTTGCCCGCCGCTATCCCGAACTGATCATCGAACTGAAGACAAAAAGCCATCGCAGTGATTATCTGAAACTCGACCTGCCGATGAACATGGTATCGACCTGGTCGCTCAACGCCCCTACCATCATTGAGAAGGAAGAGCATCTGACGGCCACACTGCAACAGCGGCTTGATGCTGCAAAACAAGCACGGGACAAGGGAAGGATCATCGGATTTCACCTGCATCCCATGGTCTATTTTGATGGATGGCAGGAGGAATACGGGCAGCTCATCGAAGAGGTGACGCGTTCGTTCCGCGCCGAGGAGGTGATGCTCTTCTCCCTCGGCACTCTTACCTTCACCAAGGCCGTACTTCGCCAAATGCGGGCCGACGGCCACCAAAGTCGCATCCTCGATATGCAACTCACCCCGGCATCAGGCAAATATTCCTATCCGTTGGAGACCAAGGAGCGGATGTTCCGGTTTGTCTACGAGCAATTTCCCGATGCATGGAAGCAGGGTACCCCATTTTTCTACCTCTGCATGGAAGACCCTTCCCTCTGGGAGCCGGTATTCGGATTCTCCTATCCGGACGACCGGACGTTCGAAGCGGCGATGAAGCGCGCGTACCAAGGTTTTTTGCAACAAAGGCGGTCTCGCATTTGATTTTTTCCTTGAGGTGGGATGGCAGGAGGAGTACACTCTTACCGGAATTTGGAGAAAAGCATGAGTAAACGCAATGATGCAGTCCGGGTGTATGACATCCCTGCCTACAAACAGATATTTCCCTATATTATGCCGAAACGGACCGACTCGCTGGTGTATCAGAACATGGTGCTTGACCTGAGCGGGACGGTTCGCTTCATCAAACAACACAAAAGTCCGGAAGGCCGTTCCTATCGGGTATTCGAGGTATTTCTTGCCGCCATCCTCCGTACTATGGCTCTCAGGCCGGAATTGAATCGGTTCGTCTCCAATTACCAGTATTGGCAGCGCAACGAACTTTCGTTGAATTTCGTTGTGAAGGAAGACTATACCGATGAGGCTCCCGAGCATAGCATGCCGATCTACTTCAAGGCGAATATGACCCTCGACGAGATTTCCGCCATCATAAACACGGCCATCACCAAGCAACGGGAACCGGCTTCCTCCAACTTCACCGACCAGGCCATCCTCTTTTTCTTGAAATTTCCCCGTCCGATCATCCGCCTGATCGTAGGAACAGCCAGAATGCTTGACCGCAACGGCAAAGCTCCCAAGGCATTGCGTGACGCGGACGGATTGCATACCAGCCTGTTCGTAAGCAACATGGGGAGCATCGGATTGGGAGGAGGAAGTCCCCATCATCATTTGTACGAATGGGGTACCACCTCAGTGTTCGTCACCATGGGAGTGCTCAAGCGGACCCGTTTTCTTACAGACGGGAAAACCGCCACACGCGATACGATGGAGGTGGGGTTCACCGTCGATGAGCGGATTACCGACGGATTCTATTTCACCAAATCAATCAAATTGTTCCAAGAACTGTTGCAGAACCCCGAATTGCTGCTTGAGCGACCGTTGCTTCCTCCGCCTCCGTTGGATAAGAAGACATACAAGAAAAGCTTGAAAGCTCGTTAACGCAATTTCTCCTCAAACAATTCCAAGGCTCGTCCTTTCAGAGGGTTTTCCTTGCCTTCGATCAAGCACTTGATGGCTTCCAATTCGCCTTTGCTGAAATTCTTGCCGCCAAGTTTATACTCCTCAAACGCTTCGGTGGCGATCGGACAGACCGTTCGTACCATTTCCAGGATAATCTGGGCATAGCTTCTGATTTCGAACTGGGCATGACTATCCAAGCGCAATTGCAAAAAGTGGAAGAGATTGTGGAGGTCCATCTGCCAATACCATTCGGTATACAGGCTCAGCGGAAGGTCGATCCTGGCCAATTCTCGGGCAATGCCGAGATCCAACAGTTTCTGATAGGTTTCATAGCTGTGCTTCTGATCCTCGCCAAGCAGGGCAAGCACCTCTTCGGCAAGCTTGGGATCCACCGCTTCGTTTGCCCTCCCCTGCTTGTTGTCCTCACTTTGGAAGTTGATGTGTTGTACATCAGGCTGATAACATTCATCGGACATGACGCTATAGCGCCCACTGATCTCATTGACCCGTCCGGTGCGGTGTCTGATCCATTGGCGGGCAACAAAGATGGGCATCTTGACGTGGAAGGTGAAGTTGACCTGTTCAAAGGGCGAGGTATGGTCGTTGCGGAGCAGGTAGGTGATCAAACCCTTGTCCTGCCGATACGTCTTGGTTCCGCTTCCATAGGAGACGCGTGCACTCTGCACAATCCGTTCATCACTGCCGAGATAGTCGACAAGACGGACAAACCCATGATCAAGGACAGGAAACTCCTTGTCCAGAATTTCTTCTGCTGCAGCTACAATGCAATGCGCCATACGCGATACTCCTTCTCCATCATGGTCTGAAACCATGTTCGTCCATTATGCCTTGCCGTCGGATCTAGAGCAACCCCATCCGGCCGAGAAGCACGGCCAAGCCGGCGCTGCATGCGGTTTCGGTTCTGAGGATTCTGCTGCCCAACGTCGCAAATTGGAAGTCATGGATGGCAAATACATCCCGCTCATGATCAGTGAAACCCCGTTCCGGCCCGATGGCCAGCACAACCGGTGCATCATGCTTGCATTCAAATGTGGAAAGCGGCTTTCCGATACGCACATTGTCCAAAACGATGCGGAGCATCCCTTGATCAAGTGATTGGACGGCTTCCTTGACCGAGCGGGCAAACTGCACCTCGCTGATACCGCACTCTCCGCTCTGCATGGCGCCATCCAACAAGATGGAACGGTATTCTCCGCTGGTATAGAGGTTTGCCTGTGCATAGGACTTTTCCCCGGTTTCGGTGGTACACAGAATGATCCGCTCAACGCCGAGGCTGACCGCCTCCCGGAGGATCCGGCGCATGGAGATGGGCCTGACTTGTGCAACCAGAAGCGTGACCGGATACAGACGTGCAATTTCCGTGTCGTTCGGACTGAAGGTGAAACGCAGCTGCTCTTCATCCTTTCCGACCAACTTCGCCGTCCCCTTGCCTTGGTTCACAACACCGGCGAGGAAGGTATCGCCTACCTGCAGATGCAGGACTTTGAGGATATGCTTGGCCCGCTCATCGGTAAGGCTGAGGGTGTTGTACGCTTCCAGCGCTTCAAAAAGGATGATATTCATGGGAGCGAGTATAGCATAGATGGGTTTCAAGACTGTAGAGTATGGCCATGAAGAATGCAATCTACCAAGCGTTGTCCCACGATTGTGCGGCGAATCTGGCGGGAGAAGCCTTCCTGCTGACCCAAGAGTATGACCATGTCCTGTTTCTCTGGGAGAATGACCCTTGCATCGTCATTGGACGGTATCAGAATCCATTCAGTGAATGCAATCTCCAACGGATGGAAAGCGAGGGGGTGCAGCTGGTCCGACGCCAAAGCGGCGGAGGTGCGGTGTATCACGACCGTGGCAATCTTTGCTTCACCCTGATCGGCAACAAGGAAACAAGCAGCAAGGAGGAGAATTTTGCATTGGTGCTCGAGGCGCTTGCTTCACTTGGCCTCACATGCGAGCTTTCCGGTCGCAACGACATTCTCCTCAATGGGAGAAAGATCTCGGGGAATGCGTTCCAGACCACCTCAACGAAATTCTGCCACCACGGTACGTTGCTGATCTCCAGTGATCTGTCGGTCATGAACAACTACCTTACTCCCAGTTCGGAGAAACTTGCTTCCAAGGCGGTGAAATCAGTCTCGTCCAGGGTGGGGAATCTTCGGGAGGGAAATCCTGTCATCACCAATGAAATGATGCAACAGGCATTGATACAGGCCTTCGAGCATCACTATGGGAAAGCGATACATCAGGCACTCGACTTTACCCAGCTTTCCGAGGCCAAGGAAAATTACCGGCTTTTCGGTGATTATTCCCTCATTCTTGAAAAAACCCCGAACTTCACCCATTCGTTCACCCATCGGTTTGATTGGGGAGAGACGACCATCCACATCCAAGTGGAGAAAGGCATCATCAAAGCAGTCAAGATGTTCACCGATGCCTTGGATACATCCGTCGTCACCCGCGCTGAAAGGGTGCTGCAGGGGATAGCCTATGAGAAAGGGGCTATCCTGGAGGCGCAAAAAACATGCGAGCAGGCTGATATTGCCAGCCTGCTCACCGTGGTGGCGTCACAGCTCTAGAGACCGATTCGCCCACTCAACTCCACCAAGGAACGAAGGCGGTCGATCCGCCAACTTTCCAGGACCAGACTTTCGAGTCTCCAGCTCCAGTTGCTTTGGTTGCAGGTGGAGGGAATGTTCATCCTTCCCTCTTCACCCAACTCCAGCCAATCCTGCATGGGCAGGATTGCATCCTTGCTGGAGGAAAGCAGCATCTGGCGGATCATCTGCCAGACCACTTGGTCATCAGGGCATTCCAGATACCGTCTGACGATATCCTTGGATGCTGCATCCAGCCCATCAAACCATCCTTTGGTGGTGTTGTTGTCGTGCGTACCGGTATAGATGACGCTATTGTATGTGCTGTTATGCGGCAGGTATGCATTGGTGGCATCGAGGGTGCCTTGTTCCAGATTGAAGGCGAATTGAAGAATCTTCATACCGGGGAAGTGGTTGGAATCACGCAGTTCTTCCACATCTTCGGTAATGACTCCAAGGTCCTCCGCGATGATCGGAAGCTGTTCGCCGAGTTGTGCATGCAATGCGGCGAACAGCTCCTTGCCGGGAGATGGGACCCATCGTCCGTTCATGGCTGTAGGTTCTCCCTGCGGCACTTCCCAATAGGCGGCGAATCCCCTGAAATGGTCGATGCGGATAATGTCACAGCTTTCAAGGGTCTTCTGGATACGTTTGATCCACCATGCAAATTGTTGCTTGCGATGGGCTTCCCAATTGTATACGGGATTGCCCCAAAGCTGGCCGTCAGCTGAGAATGCGTCCGGGGGGACTCCGCTTGATACCGTTTGCTTCCCGTCCTCATCCATTTTCAAGAGGTGACGGTTTGCCCAGGCGTCGACGCTGTCGGGAGCGACGAAGATGGGGATGTCCCCAATGATCTGAATGCTCATTTCATTGGCATATGCTTTTACTTTCTTCCATTGGGAGAAGAAGAAGTACTGCATGACTTTGATCCTGGTTGTCTGCTTCGCATATTGTGCATGCAAGGCAGCCATGGTCTCTGGTTCCCTGAGCCTGATTTCCTTCGGCCAGATGGAGAACCAGCGGGAATCATGGAAGACGGAACACAGTACTTGGTAGAGGGCGTAATCGTCCAACCACCAATCGTTTTCCGCTACGAACCGATCGAAGTCGATCCGTTCCTGCTCTTCCGCTTCGGCCAAGAAGGTATCGGCGGCTTTTCCCAAGAGGGGTTCCTTATATGATCGAACCTTGCCGTAGTCCACACGGTCGGTGGAGAATCGAGGAGGAGCCAGGACATCCTGTACATCCAGATACCCGTCATAGGCCAGGCTTTTCAGATCGATGAGCAGTTCATTCCCTGCGAAGGTTGAACGGGCTGCATAGGGGGAGTCCCCATATCCGGTAGGTCCGAGCGGAAGTATTTGCCATAACCGAATTTTTGCTTGATGGAGCAGGTCTATGAATTGGAGGGCTTCCTCTCCAAGGGATCCGATCCCGGAGGCAGAAGGCAATGAGGTGGGGTGCATCAGTACGCCAGCGCGTCGAATGTTGTGTTTCATAGTTTGAATATACTGCATTTCCCTTGGCGTTGGCTATCAGAGTACCTCAGTCGTTCATAATCGGTTGCCTTGTTTTAAGGCGAAAAATAGGATATACTGCCGCTATGAATTCACCGCAGGAAAAAGTACAATTTGCCGTTGGGGAACATGTCGTGTATCCCCTCCAGGGTGTAGGCGTCATCAAACGCATCGAAGAGCGAATGTTCAAAGGTGTGGCGACGATGTACTACGTCATATACCTTGAGATCTCAGATATGACGGTTATGATTCCTGTGGAAAAATCAAAAGAGATGGGCATCAGGCCTATCGTGGAACAGAAGGAAGCGCAACAGGCCATCGATTCCATTTCCAGTAAGTATGAACCGATGCCGGTCGACTGGAAAGCACGATATCAGATGAATGTCGATTTGCTCAAGCAAGGTACGATTGCATCCATAGCCAAAGTAGTCCAGGCGTTGTATCACCGCAGCAAGATCAAGGAACTCCCTGTCCAGGAGCGGAAGCTCTATGACAGCGCCTTGCGTTTATTGATCGACGAGACTTCGTTCTCATTGAAGAAAGACAAGAAGGAGATCGAGATGCTCGTATTCTCCAGATTGGAGAAATAAAAATGGCTTTCCCAAAACATGCAGTAATTATAACCGCTGCCGGCAGCAGCGAACGATTCAATACGACCAGCCAACTGGGGGTCAAGAAGGAATATCTTTCCCTTGACGGGCATACGGTGCTCTATCGTTCGGTTGCCCCGTTTCTTGAGGTTCCCCAGTGTGCAGTCATTCTGGTGACCTACCCTGAGGGGATGGAAGATCAGTGTGCAGTCGCGCTTGAGGACGTTTTCCAACAGAATTTTCTACCGGTGGTGTTGGTCAAAGGCGGGAAGAACCGTCAGGAGTCGGTATTCAACGCCTTGAAGATGCTCGCTGCCATGGATCTCGACATCGAGTACGTGGCCATTCATGACGGGGCTCGTTGCTTCGTGAAGCCCGAGTTGGTGATCAGGACCTTGGCGACGGCTACGGTGTTCGGGGGTGCGGTCCCCGCCCTTCCAGCTACCGATGCGCTTAAGATCATCAATGACAATGGGATGATCACCCACCATATCAACCGTACCCATGCGGTCGGGGTTCAGACCCCGCAGGTCTTCAGATATCCCCAGATCCTGGAAGCCCACCAGAAGGCGGCCTCGACTGCCGCAACCTATGTGGATGATACGGAAATCTATACCGATTATGGACAACCGGTCGGAATATGCGAAGGGGATCGAGGCAACAGAAAGATCACCTTCATCGAAGATATTCCTGATGCCGAAAACCAGATACAAGCATACTTGCAGTCCTTGGAGGAAGGCAAACGCAGCTCGCAGGCAGCCAGAGCGTTGCATCAGGCGATGGATGAAGTACGGAAGGAGCAACAAGAGTCATGAGGATCGGCAATGGGTGGGATGTTCATCGTCTCGTAGCGGGAAGAACGCTCATCGTGGGCGGCGTAACCATTCCTTCAGAGAAAGGGGAAGCCGGCCATAGTGACGGGGATGTCCTGACTCATGCCATCATCGACGCACTGTTGGGGGCCGTCGCCCAAGGGGACATTGGTTCGCATTTCCCTGACACCGATCCTGAATTCAAGGATGCGGACAGCCTTACCCTACTCGCTCGAGTAATGCAGGAAGATTTGCGAACCTACCAGATCATCAACATCGATACCACCGTCATTCTCCAGCGTCCGAAACTCAGGGAGTATGTTGCTGCCATCAGGGAATCTCTCTCACATGTATTGCACGTTGAGGTCTCCTGCATTTCCGTCAAGGCAAAAACCGCTGAAGGAATCCTTGGGGAGCTGGGAAGCGGGGATGCGATCGTCGCCCAAGCTGCGGTACTGATTTCTGAGAAATCGTGTTGACACAATCCAAATAAATACTTTATAGTTGTGCCTGCGCCCAGATGGCGGAATTGGTAGACGCACTAGGTTCAGGTCCTAGCGGGGTCACACCTGTGCAAGTTCGAGTCTTGTTCTGGGCACT
>NZ_JBFWIJ010000012.1:0-76200 GCF_050256055.1 Sphaerochaeta sp.
GTAGTGGCGGGATGGGCAATTCTGATTTCCTGGATCAATTCCATCCCGTCAAGATAGGGCATTCGTATATCAGTGATAACAACATCGGGATGGAGTTCCTCGACGAGTTCAAGGGCTTCGATCCCATTGCCGGCTTCACCGATTACCGAGAAGTTGTACCGTTCCCACGGTGTACGGGAGCGGATTCCTTCCCGTACTGCTGACTCATCGTCCACCAAAAGTATCGAATATGGCATAGCTCACATGGTAGTCGGAAAGCGCAAGGGACGCAAGGAATTTAACCATCGCACCACGATTCGAACATCACTTGTACCGATCGGTTCATCTCTTGCATGAAGGTGCTGGTATGCTTGCGCAGGTAATAGTAGTCGGCAAGCGTGCCGGTGTTGTCATAGGGGAGGCCTTGCATCCTGCGTCGGTCCTGTTCATGCTCCTGATACGCCCTCTCCATATCCGGGAGATGCGGTTCTGCATAGGTGTCCAGCATGAACACGGAGGATGCCGGACAGCGCGGGGTAAGCTTGGTCGCCTGCTGCTTTCCCTTGGGGTATCCGAAGATCAGCATGCATGCTGGAATGGTGTATTGCTTGAGATCAAGAAGTTGTCTCAGATCCTCAAAGCGCTCGATGACGTCTCCGATGTAGCAGGAACCCAAGCCAAGGGCTTGTGCTGCTACTACGGCATTCTGCGCAGCGACAATGGCATCCTGCATGCAAAGATGCAGGTCCCCAAGGCCCGGCTTGCGGAAGGGGATGTCCTTTTGCTGCATAGCGTGGTCAACCGCACCGCTTTCCTTGAAGTAGTTCACCCATTTCTGCATGTCTGCAAGGAAGACCCAGACCAGAGGAGCCTTGGTGATCATCATCTGGTTATCGCAGATTTCGGCAAGCTGTTCTTTCTTCGCCGGGTCATGCACCTCTATGATGGAATAGAGAATCATATTGCCGGCACTCGGTGCGCGTAAGGTGGCTTCCTTGAGCAAGCGAAGCTGTTCTGCTTCAATGGGACGTTGCTCAAAGGAACGGATTGAACGGCGTTGATTCAATAGGTGTAAGGTTTCGTACATAAGTCGAGTATAGGGCAAATGTGTCGATTCTTCCAGAGAAGATATACAAATCGGTCCGCATCAGCTATGCTGGCATCTATGAGAAGCGTAAAGGCGTACCGATATAGATATTTGATTCTGCTTTCCCTGGTGCTCATGATTTTCTCGGTGGAGATACAGTGGCTGAACCTTGCTCCGGTAGGACGCGTGGCCAACCGTTTCTATCAAGACCAATTTTCCGTTTCGTATGCGAATCCTGTGGATCTGCTCAGTCTTGTATATTTGGTGGTATTTGTCATAGCAAGTCTTCCTGCTTCCTATTTGTTGCGCCGATTGGGTATTCGATGGTTAGTCTGGATAGCCAGTGCTTTTTCCATCTTCGGATCCCTCACCAAATGGCTGTATCTTGAGCAATATTCGATCGTATTGCTGGGTCAATTCTTCCTTGCGTTGTCCCAGGCATTGGTGCTTACGAGCATCACCGAGATTGTCTCGCGTTGGTTTCCCGTTCGTGAACGGGGGATGGCAGTGGGCATCACCTCGGCAAGCCAGTATTTTTCGTTGGCTTTGGTAATGATTCTTTCCCCTCTCTTGGTGGTTAACCAAGCCGGTAATCCGGCATGGGGAAACGGGTTTGAGAATCTGATGCGTTTCTGGGCGTTGTTCAGTACCGTCGCCGCCTTGATCCCCGCATTCCTGATTCGGGAGAATCCCCCGACTCCTTCCTCGGCCTTGCCTTCGCCTCCAAACAAAGGATTTTTCTCATCCTTCAAGGCGATGAACCAGATACCCTCGTTGCGGGGTCTTATGATCATATTCTCCATCGGATGGGGGGTGTTGATGACGCTGTTCATCAAAATAGATGCGATCAGCGAACTGCTTGGGTTCTCCGATTCCAATGGATTCCTGGGAATCGCCATGTTTGCAGGCGGGATGATCGGCGCCATCCTGCTGCCGGCACTCTCGGATCGGTTTCGACGGCGCAAGCTTTTCTTTGTCTTCTGTAATGTCTGTTCGATTCCCGGTATCCTTTTGCTGGTTTTCTGTCAGCAAATTGGAGCGATGTTCCTGGGTAGTGAAGCCATCGCCTTAATCGGTTCTTCCATCATCGGGCTTTCTTTGTTGGCCTCCATTCCCATAGGTTCACAGTATGCGGCCGAGTTGGGGCAGGGAATCAGCGAAGAAGTAATCCAAAGCTTGTTGCTGCTGTTCAGCCAAGCTGCCTGTGCGATCATCCTCATGATCAGCTTGGCTTCGCGCGAACGGTATTCCATGATGTTGCTTTCCAGCCTTGCCGCCCTTCTGGTGGCTTCCATGATCGGCAGTTCCTTTCTCAAGGAAAGCGAGTTGATCATCACCGAGGAAGAGCGGCTGAAGGAAGTCATTGAACAGGAAATCGTCCATCTGCAGTGATGGATGTCATGCCATCTTGGGTTCTGGTTTGATCGTATCGTTCCAGCTGTCGAAGGCATGGATGCGTTCAATCGGCAGGCGGATGCGAAGGCTGGTTTCGCTTGCCAGATGCTTCTCGTTCAAGCCGGTGGTATCGCCGGGATACCCGAGCACCAATAGGATCATCAAGGTTTCCTCAGCAGGGATTGCGAGCACCTTCTTTGCCTCATCGGCATTGAATCCAGCAATCGGATGGACATGCAGGCCTTCTGCCACCGCCTGGATCTGATAAGCCATCGTAGCCATACCCAGTTCAAATGGAGCGTAGTGACGTTCGCCCAGGGTCATCCCCCATTGGTTGTTGGTCACCACCGCCACAAGGGCAGGAGCCTTTTTCGCCCAATAATTTCCCGGGGATAGGGTTTCCTTCAAGGTTGCAAGCTGTTTTGCTTCGGTAACGGTAATAAACCGCCATGGTTGGTTGTTCATCGCCGACGGGGCGGTTCGCGCTGCCTCGACCAAACGGAGCAACACTTCCGACGGGATGGGTTTCGTATCAAGGGCGCGGAACGCTCTTCTGTCCTCAATTGCTGGTAACATTGCCATACAGTTCCTCCATTGCTGGATTCAATGTACTACAAATTCACCTGCTCGGGTAGAAAGAACCTTCCTTTCCGATGCGCGTTGCTAGGTTCGTGCCCTGACCAGTTCCTTGGCTTCCTTGCCGGTGCAATGGTCGATTTTCACCACGATTCCAACTGCTTGCGTGCAATCATCGATCGTCTGCTGCCGTTGTTCGGCAGGGATGTCCGCACAATATTTTGCAACCAAGGCGGGAAACGCTTCCCTCCATTCTGGCTCCTCTGCAATGGCTGCAGTACCGAACAGGATGACACTTCGGAAGTAAGACGTGTATTCCTCTGCTACGATCGTATCCTGATCCACGACGGTGAAACTGACTTTCGGGTGGTTGCTGATGGCATCGAGCTTGTGTCCAGTCTTCGCAGCATGGAAATAGATGCAATTTTTAAAGTATACGTAATTGAGTGGAACGGCATAGGGGTACCCGTCATCGCCAAGGCAGGCCAACACCCCGTATCTGCCCCGATCCAGGACTTCCTGGATGCGTTGTTCCGAAAGCATCTGCCGTATTCTACGCATGGGTCTGAAAGCCATGGATGTGTTTCCTTTATCCAAGAAAAAGGACGAGGCAGGGTGTACCTTCCTCGTCCCCTATTTCCGCAACAAATATGTTAGTCGCGGGGTGAAAAGTCAGACTTAGGAGCTCCGCAGAGAGGGCATACCCAATCATCGGGGAGGTCTTCAAAGGCTGTTCCGGGTTTGATTCCATTGTCGGGATCGCCTACCGTCGGGTCATAGACATACCCGCAAAGATCGCATTCATACTCTTTCATTGTCGTTTCCTCCTGCTAAGTAGCATACCGATATTCATGCCGTGGGGCAAGGAAAATCTTATTGATACAGTGCCAGTATCTTGTTGAGCATCTTGCAGAACTTCTTTTTGAAGCTCTCAGGGCCAAGAATCTCAACGGAATCACCACACTGGATAATCCGTAGATACAACTCGATCGAGTTCTCCACATCCATGTTGCAGACAAGCATTCCGTCGCGTTGTTTCTCAAAAACCGGAGTTCCATGCACAACTGAACGGAAGACATTCATCGCCGACCGTTCCTTGAGCCTGAGGCTCAAGGGAATCATATCGATGGTTTCGTACCGCTCACTGGTTTCCGGGAACTTGAATGGCTTGAGGTTGTCCGGGATGGTGTAGGTTTCATCAAGGATGGTGGCACTGGTGATCGTGCTGATGTCTATTGTCACTATTTCGGTGGTATGACGCAGTCTTCCGGTCACACTGATCGGATGCCGGCCTCCCGTATCCTCTTCCCTGAAGCCGATGAAGTAGGGAGCAAGTTCGGTCTCGATCGGGTCAAAGCCCTTCAGGCTCTGCACAATCCGAACGATGCGTCCGGAGACCCAGGAATCGATGAGTACTTCCAGGATGGTGTTGAATTTACCGCTTTCCTTTCTCTCTTGCACCTGTTTGTCGATCTGTTCAGCGAGCCCTACGATGTTTTCGCTGATTTTGGGAGCATAGGAACGCATATTCATCGCGATTTTTCTAAGTCCGGAGGCCAGATGTGGATTCTGATATTCCGTACTGGTGGCCAGCATTTCGGCGGACAGGTTGAATGCAAGGCTTTCATAGACACTGAGGGCTATGTTCTCATCCTCTTCCCTGTCCTGTACCTTGATGAGGCTGTTTTCCTCATAGATATCAATATACTGTTTCAGTTCATCGACATATCTGCTTATCGTCGATCGATGGACCCCTAGCCGCCGTGCAATTTCCGCTCTTCTCAACCCTTCCGGATGGGAATGCAACAGCAATTCTAGTTGCGCGACACGTTCACCTTTCATGCTCTGCCTCTTATTTGCACCATTCTGCAACAAAATACAAATCAGTATACCATACCAAGGACATCTGACAAGAGAAAACTGCACAATCTGGATGAATTTTGCAACAAACGGGCCTGTTGTCGAGTTTCAATGGTCATGATACGATGAATAGGAAAGGAGCGACTACTATGGAAGAACGTCTGACGAAGCTGGAAATGAAACTTGCCTACGCGGAGGAGACGATCGTTACCCTTGATGCGGTGGTGACGGAGCAAGCCAAGGAAATCGTACTCCTGAAAAGTCGACTGGAGATGCTGGAGAAGCGAATCAGCGACTTGGTTGAAGAAGAGCGGGATGGCATGATCGTTGATCAGCGGCCACCCCACTATTAGAAATTGCTTATACGAACAAGTTGATCTTGCTCTGGGATGCTGCACCCATGTAGGTGGCGACCCCTCCGATTTCTACGCCCTCAAGCAGCTCTTCCTTGGTGATGCCCATGATGTCCATCGACATCTGGCAGGCGACCATACGGACTCCTGCGTTGCGAGCTTCCTCGAACATCTGCTCGACTTGGTCGACATGCTTTTTCCTCATGCGGCCCTTCATCATCTTGGCACCCATTCCACCCATGTTCATCGAAGAGAGGCTGAGGTCGGTCATGCCCTTCGGCAACATGGCGCCGAACATCTTGCCCATGAAGTCCTTCTTGACCGGAGGAGCGTTCTTCTTGCGCAAGACGGACAAGCCCCAGAAGGTGAAGAACATCGTGACCGGCTTTCCGGTGGCTGCAGCTCCATTGGCCAAGACGAATGAGGCCAAAGCCTTGTCCAGGTCGTTGGAGAAGACGATCAGGGTAGCCCCGTTGTCAGGATCGCAGATCGCAGGCTTCTCGCCGGCACTGGAAGGCATGTTGCATATCGTATCGCTGCCCTTGCTGATGACCGCCTCGATCAATCCGTCGTTGGTGGTGACTGAAACCAGTTCATTGCCGGTGAGCTTGCACCAGGATTGGACATCGACGGAGAAGCCGGGATCGGATGCCTTGATGACGATCCTATCGCCTTCCTCAAGGTTGTCGATCTCCTTCTTCAGGCGGATGATCGGGCCGGGGCATTGCAGACCGCATGCATCAACCTTGAAGATCTTGTTCTCGCTCTTTTTGCGCGGTGATCCATCCTCGTTGAGGTGGTTGATGTTTCCTCCCACATCCTTGAACGAGACTTTCTGCTTGTTTTCGAGCAGTTCCCGTTCACGGATGGCATTGTCGTAGGTCTTGAATCCGCCGGTGAGATTCTTGACCTGCGTGTATCCGTTTTGTCTGAGAATCCGTTCAGCCAGGTACCCGCGCAATCCGATGGCACAGTTGATGATGACCAGCTTGTCCTTCGGCACCTTGTCGAGCTTGGTTCTGAGAATGGTATGGGGAATATTGACGGCCCCTTCGATGGCGCCCAGTTCAAATTCCTCTTCGGAGCGGACGTCAAGCATGAAGGCTCCGTCCTTGCGGGAATTCTCCGCCTCCTCCCAGCTGATGGTGTCGCTGTAGCCTTCCAGCACGTTGACGGCGATGAAACCGACCATGTTCACTGGATCCTTCGCACTGGAGAAGGGTGGTGCATAGGCCTGCTCGAACTCTGCGAGGTCGTATACGGTCCCTTCCTTTCCGATGAAGGCGGATATCACATCGATGCGTTTGTCCACCCCGTCAAATCCGACTGCCTGGGCTCCCCATACCTTTCCGGTTTCCGGATGATAGAGGACTTTCAACGTCAACTGGCGGGAGTTCGGATAGTATCCGGCATGGTTTCCTGCGTGGGTTACTGCACACCGGTAGGGTAGGTCCGCTTTCTTCAACCCCTTTTCCGTCAATCCGGTGGAAGCGACCGTCATATCAAAAATCTTGGCGATGCTGGTTGCAATCGTCCCTTCATAGGGTTTCTTGTTGCCGTCAATGATGGCGTCGGCGCACAAACGGGCCTGTTTGTTGGCAGGTCCTGCCAAGGGTACGGTACTGGGCAGCTTGGTCAGGGGGCTGGTGAATTCAATGGCGTCACCGACCGCCTTGATGTACTTGTCGTTGGTGGTGAAATACTCATCCACCTTGATGGCCCCGTTCTTTGCCAGTTCGATGCCGGCTTCCTTGAGGAATGCCGTGTCGGGTCTGACACCGATGGAAAGGATGACCAAATCCGCATCGATCAAAGTTCCCGAAGCGAGACGCACGGTGACGATGCTTCCATGATCCTCGAATGCGGCTACACCGTCCTTCACAAAGAGATTCACTCCCTTGGCACGGAGGTGCTGCTGCACTTCGGCGGCCAAGTCGTAGTCGATGATGTTCATCACCTGCTCCAAAGCTTCCACGACGGAAACCTGCAGGCCTCGTTCCTTGAGGTTCTCAGCCATCTCCAAACCGATGAAACCACCACCGACGACCACTGCACGTTTGGTGGTGGGACTGTCCACCTTTTCCTTGATTTTGTCTATGTCGGAAACTGATCGCAAAGAGAGGATGGAAGGATGTGCAATGCCTGGGATGGGAGGCCGTACAGGACTGGCACCCGGGGAGAGGATGAGCGTATCATACCGTTCATCATATTCGGTGTTGTTCTTCAGGTCCTTCACATGGATGGTTTTCGCCTTGCGATCGATGGAGACCACTTCGGAGAGAATTCTCGCTTCCACATTCAAGGATTCCAGGAACCGCTCGGGCGTCATGACGAAAAGTCTGGAGCGTTCGGTTATGACATTGCCTGCATAGTAGGGCAGCCCGCAGTTTGCGTAGCTGATGTATTCACCGCGCTCGAACATGACGATCCGAGCGTTCTCGTCTCTTCTTCTGAGTCTTGCAGCGGTTCCTGCACCACCGGCGACTCCTCCAACAATGAGATATGTAGCCATGATTCCTCCTAGGTATTGGCTTGGGTGAAAGCTAGATCCTCTGGAATATTCATTTCGGAGCAGCTATACGTTTGCACCACACTATTTCCGATTTCCGTCAAGCTGATCGTCAGACTTCTGCGGTCAGCACTGCTTAGGGTCCGTTTGATGAGATTCCGCTCTTCCAGGCTGTCCAGGACCCTGGTCAGGCGGGATGGGGAAAGCTCCAGTTCCTTTGCAAGGGCACCTGGTTCATAAATCCCTTTGTTGACAGCACAAAGCAGTAGGGCGTCATTGAACGACAGCCCGGTTTGTTTTTTCAGTTGATCCTCAAGGTTACGCAGGGAAGTCTGCAACTTTCGGATGGCGCATAGGTCAATCATGCAAACCTCCATTTAATTTGGATAGACAATTATTGCCAAGGACAAATATAGGCTTATGCCCAATCTTGGTCAATATGTAGATAAAAAAAGATTGAATAAAAAATGAGAGATTGGACGGATAGCGAGATTATTCATCCCAAAAAGACTCTCGATGTTTCAACGATTTTAAGCAAATGCTCATATAGAAGGGACTTGGGATTGAAAAGTAATAAGATAATGCTAAAAAGATTCTATAAAATTATATACGATAATAGTATAAATCCTTACTAATTGACAATATTACACAATTGTGCGTATGCTACAAACAGGAAGGGATATGATGAAGAGGGATGTAGAAGTACGGTTGTGAGGGATGACAACACTTCGTTCCCGCCCTTGGATTGCATCTTCAGTTCTACATCTGATGGGTATGTTCCTCTTTCGTTGTTGCATTGCTTCCTGCTTGTAATTTGTACTTCTTAGTGTTTCTGCAACACGATTCCCTTGGGCCAGTGAGAGTTCCCGCTCACTGGCCTCTTTTATTACCTGACACGCTTGAGTTCTTTCGATCAGTGTGAATGTCGCATCTCCATTTGGATGTGGTGTAGGCGGACTGATAAGTATGTCTTATGTCAATCTTATTACGTAATTCTTTGTTTTTATTCATTCTTAAAGAAAATACATCGGAATTTCTTTGTACATACCTCTACCATGTTCCCTGTACTTGTCATATGTTTTTATTAGTACAATTTACTTAAATCTATATAAAATAAAAAATTGATAAATATTATTTAAAATAACAAAAATTTTTTTAAAATTATAATGATTTCTGTTGACATAAGTCCACAGTTACGATTATAGTACAACTGTGCTGAGGGAAACGGCACAAAAATAAAACTTGCACCAGGATGCGGATGCATCCTGAAAGGACGAATGTCATGAAAAAATTCACCGCCGCTTTGCTTCTGGTACTCGCAGTATCCACGCTTTCCGTATTCGCCACCGAAAAGGGTGACAAAGAATCAGATTCCTTCTTCTCCGATACCAAATCCCCCACTACTTTCTCAGGAAGCGATTCCTCCGTCACCCTTGACCTTGCAACCGCAGTCAACGGACTGAACTACATTGCAATCACCGACAAGGAATTCACCGGAACCACGGTAGAGGAATGGAACCAGTTCAACGCGAAGCAGCTTGACAAGGCAGTGACCGTCGATGAAGGACCCCTTGCCTTCATCAACCTGATCAACAACAAGCGCACCGGTGTGGCTGTGTACTTCAAGGCCGAGAAGATGCAGTCCGTTGACAATGCATCCAACACCTATACGATCGATTACAAAGTCAACGTCAACAACAAGACGTTCGACACCAATTCCGATTCCCAGAACATCCTGTTCGTCAGCGCCAATGAGAGTGCGGCTCCCAAGTCGATCTTCATGGAAAGCTACCCTGTCAGTGCAGCGCTTGACACCGTCAGTTATGACAACGCTCCTGAGGACAACTACGTGGGAATCGTAACCTTCACCTTCTCTGCAAGCTGATCTGGAAACGACAACAGCTTACTTGGGGCCGTCCGGCAAGGACGGCCTTTGTTGTGTCTGCATGGTTGCAGGAACCAACACTGCGGAAAACCTGCAAACCTACTTTCGCTGATGGCTTTTGCTTGGTAGACTGCTCAGCATGCATACGATTTTATGTTATGGGGATTCCAATACATTCGGTACCAACCCCAACGGGGGAAGGTGGGATTTTGCAGAACGCTGGACCGGTGTGCTTTCCGCACTGCTCGGTCCATCCGTGCATCTGATCGAGGAAGGGTTGGGGGGGAGGACCACCGTGTTCTCCGACCCTTTGGAAGACATGCGGTGTGGGAAGGAATACCTCCCGCTCGTCCTGCACAGCCATCGACCGTTGGATTTGGTTATCCTGAGTCTGGGTACCAATGACTGTAAATCCTTCTTTCACGCCAACGAACGCATCATTGCAAAAGCCCTGATGCAACTTGGACAATTAGTCAGGATGTATCCCTATGGCCAAGGGTATCCCATCCCCCGGGTATTGGTAATGGCACCGATTTATATCGGGGAAGCGATCGAGAACACGCAGTATGTGGAATTTGATGGTTCGTCGGTTTCTTTGAGCAGAAAGCTCGGACCGGCGATCAAGGAACTGGCGGAACAGGAAGGGTTCCTGTTCTTTGATGCAAGCACCGTTGCATCAGCGAGTCAGACCGACCAACTGCATATGGACAAGGACGGCCACCGGGCACTTGGTGAAGCCTTGGCGCCTGTCATACGATCTCTCTTCGGCCTGCAACCGGAGACCCGGGTTGTTGAGGTTGCCCAGGAGCCTGCCAAGCCGGTTCACCGTACCCTCAGGTTCCCGTTTCTCAAACGCTGAACCTGCAGATTGCATGTTCAGTAAAAACATGGCATTGAACAACGGGTGTTGCATCAATGCCATGATGGATTTTCATCCAAAGAATCGAAAAGGACTTCCTTGGTATGTCTTGTCGCTTATCCGTTGATCCATCCAAGGGGAACGGTGATGAGCTGGGGAATGAAAATCAGCAGAAAGACCAGGATGACCTGCGGGATATAATACGGCAGTACCTTCGGTATAAGCTTGTCCATTTTCACATTTCCCGTTGCACAGGCCACGTTGAGAACCGGACCCACCGGCGGAGAGGTCAAGCCCAGTACGTTGGCCAGCGTGAAGACAACCCCGAAATACACAAGATCGATGTGTGCAGCTTTCAGAAGCGGCAACATGATCGGTGTCATGATCAAAATCGTCGGGGTGACGTCGACACAGGTTCCCATCAGGATGATGATGACCTGCAGGATGAAGTTGAGCAGCATCGGGTGGGCGATCAGCGGATGCAGCGATTCGGTTACCAACTGGGGAATCCTTGAGATCGTCAGGGTATAGGCGGCTACCTGGGCGGCGGCAGCAAGGAACATGACCACAGCCGACATCTTTGCGGCGGCGATGAAGGCCTTGAAGATATCTTGCATCGTCATCTCCCGGTACACGAACAACCCGATGACCAACGCATAGACGACTGCCACGACACCGGCTTCGGTTGCTGTGAACACCCCGCTTCTCAATCCGACGAGGATGATGACCGGAAGCAGCAGTGCACTCATTCCATCAAGGAAACTGTGCAACACCGCTTTGAGGGTGAGCGGCGGCATCTCGGTTTTGATCCCATCCTTTCTGGACACGAAGAACCATGTGATGCTCATGATCAGCGTTAGGTATACGGCCGGCGCGATTCCTCCCAGGAACAAGGATTTGATCGAAACCCCGGCGGTTACCCCATAGACGATCATAGGGACAGAAGGTGGCATGATGGGAGCAACCAGGTTTGCACTGGCCAGCAATCCCGCCGCCTTTTCCTTGTTGTATCCGGAATCGACCATCATGGGAATCAGGATTGCGCCGAGGGCTGCGGTGCTCGCCACCGCAGAACCCACCAGACTGGCGAACATCAGACAGGCAAGGATGGTGACGTACCCGAGTCCGCCTTTCACCCTGCCGACAAACAGGTTGCTGAAGTCGATGATGCGCTTGGTAAGACCGCCTCTGTTCATCAGTTCCCCTACCAGAATGAAGAAAGGAAGCGCCATCATGGTTACCGAGTCGGTACCCCGCATCAATTGTGCAGCCACCGTCTGGGGGTTGGTTGCACTCCCTCCGATTGCCAGCGAAGTGGAAACCGCACTGAAGAGCAAGGAGTGGGCGATGGGTAACCCGAACATGATACCGACGATCAGTGAGCCTAAAAACACGATGCTGTAGAACGTAATCATATTCACCCCCTCCTTATTCGGCGCTTGCCGACAGGTCGTCCTTTTCTTCAGCAGGAACCGCAATCAATTCCGACACACTTCTTTTCTGAACGAACAAATGGACAAGATTCGCGAGTGACACCAGAATGATGGAAATCCCAAGAATAAAACCGGAGAGATACACAAGGTAAATCGGGAAGTGTGTGGCCACCCACCTGTCATGCAGGTTCAATTTCATCAAGCCCCAACTCCCTACGGTTAGGACTCCCATCAGATAGATGATGCAGAGTTGGATCAGGGCATATACATACTTCTGTGTCGCTGGCTTGAACTTCAACAGGAGAGAATCGATCAAAAGATGCCTATTGTCTTTGGCTGCTTCGATTGATCCCAGATAGACCAGATAGATGAAGCAGATACGGGCGATTTCCTCAGACCAAGCAAAGCCTTTGCTGAAGAAATAACGTAATACAACATTCATGAACATCAGAGCTATCATTGCGATCAGGAAAATGGCAATAAGGATCTCTATGCCTTTGAATAATTTGTCGATTGTCTCTTTCATTCGATTCCCCCTGGTTTCAAGCAAAGCGATAGGGCGTTTTCCGCCCTATCGCCGTATGAAGCAGTATGATTAATAATTCTTGATTTTGGTAGTGAGGTCCTTGGCCCAATCGTTCTGTGCATACAAGGTGTCGAGCAGGGGCTGGATCTTCTGGATGATCAAAGCCTGGTCTTCCTTCGTGCAGGCAGTGACGACAACGCCTCTGTCCCGCAGCGTCTGGCGGTCTACGTCGACACTGGCGATGTAGTCGTTCCAAGCTTTCTCCGTGGTAGCTTTTGCAGCGGCGGTGATGGCCTGCTGGTATTCAGCGGGGAGGCTGTCGAAGAACGGTGCGCTGATGACGATTTCCAGAGTTGCGATGATGTGGTTGGTCTCGTATACATACTTCTGGACCTGGTCAAAGCTCTGGCTCAGGATCGTGACCATGCCATTGTCCTGCCCATCGACGACACCGGTCTCAAGTGCGGAGAACAGCTCATTCAAGGGAATAACCTGTGCACTGGCTCCAAGGTTCTGGGCGATGCCGATATGGATCGGATTGGACGGCATGCGGAACTTCTGGCCTACGAAATCCGCGACGCTCGTCAGCTTTTTGTTGCTGCTGAACGTACGGGCGCTGTTCGGGCCCCAGGCAAGCATGTAGGCAGAGGGGAATTTCTCATGGAATTCCGCATTCATCTGATCAGCGATTTCGCCTGTCCATACCTTCTTGGCATGTTCAAGATCACGATACAGGAACGGCCAGTCGGAAATGAGGCTCTTGGACCATTCCTGATTGAACGGAGTCCCGATGATTGCCATTTCGATCGTACCATTGCGTACACCGTTCCACAGATCACCTTCACTGCCGAGCGTACCGTCGGAATAGACGTCTACTTTGACTGCCCCGTTGGTCGCCTTCTCTACCTGTGTCTTGAACACTTCATTGATCGCTCTTCCCATCGGATGGGTGGCTCCCCAGTTGTCACCTACTTTAATAGTATAGGTTTTCCCTTTCTCACTCGAACCGGCAGCAAATACCATACCTGCGGACACGAGCAGCACAACCAATCCAATTGCAACAACCCTTCTCACATTCTTGCTCATACGAATGCTCCTTTGTGATTTGATACTAACATGCTAGTATGCAATTTATAATCAGTCAACATAAATTTTATTAAATTATTCTGTACTAATAGACAACTATATTGCAATAAAAGAATCATTGACACGTCCTTGTAAGTAGTATTAACATGTTAACATGTCAGTTGAGGTGAACGAAGGGTGTCCCCTTGTGCCCATTCCCGCCTGCATTGAACAAGGAGAAGCTTGCCATGAAAGCTGTACAAATTCTTGAACCCAACACCTTGCGTGTCATCGACCTCCCCAAACCAAGTATTGATGCACAGAATACCGTATTGGTACGCATGACTGCAGCGGGCATCTGTGGATCCGATATTGGAATCTATCACGGGACGAACGCTGCGGCTACCTATCCGAGGATCATCGGTCATGAAATCGTGGGTAGGGTGGAAGAGATCGGACCATCGGTCCACTCGTTGCAGGTAGGAGACCGGGTGATCGTAAACCAGGTAACCAGCTGCGGCCAGTGTTATCCTTGCAGAAACAACCGGCCGAACGTGTGCGACTTCCTGCAGGTACGGGGGGTGCATAGAGACGGCGGTTACCGCGAATTCATCGCAGTACCGGAAGAGGATTGTTATGTCCTTCCTGATTCCATTTCCGACCAGGATGCGGTGATGATCGAACCAACCACCATCGCCATCCAAGCCTGCTCACGGGCACAGCTGCAGAAGGATGATATGTTGCTGTTGTTCGGGTCCGGCGCCTTGGGCTCCTCCATCCTGAAAATCGCCCGACAGCTTTGTGCCATCATCATCGTCGCAGACATCAATGACGAGAAGCTAGCAATCGCCCTGCAAAACGGAGCTGATCGGGTGATCAACGTATCTCGAGAGAACCTGGTTGAGAAAACCAAGGACTATACCGGTGGCCACGGTGCCACCGTCTCCATCGACGCCGTATGCAACAAGACATCGCTGTTGTCCCTCTTGGAGGCTACCGGCAATGCAGGAAGGGTCATCACCATGGGATTTTCGGTCGCTCCGACCGAGGTAAACCAATTCGTCATCACCTCCAAGGAACTGGATGTGCGGGGTTCCCGTCTCCAAAACAATATGTTTGGGAAGGCAATCGAGCTGATCAAATCCGGCAGCTTGGACCTGTCGCACAGTGTTTCCCATACATTTCCCCTGACCCGGGCTCAGGAGGCGTTTGATTTCATCGATACAAAGGATCCTTCCATCAGGAAGATCGTACTCACATTCGAAAACGAGAAGAAGGAAACAAATGAAAGCCATTAAACTAGTAAATCCGTGGAATGTATCCTGTGTTGAACTGCCGATGCCAAAACCTGAAGCAGGAGAGGCGCTCATCAAAGTGAAGGCAGTGGGAATCTGCGGCAGTGATATCAGTGCCTATCGGGGAGCCAACGGTTTGGTGACGTATCCACGGATTCTGGGTCATGAAATTGCAGGGGAAATCGTTTCGATACCGGAGAATGAGAAAAATCTGAAGGTTGGTGATCGTGTGGTCGTCGATCCCTATCTGTATTGCGGACAATGCTATCCCTGTTCCATCGGTCGTACAAACTGCTGTACCCAGTTGCATGTCCTTGGTGTCCATGTCGATGGCGGCATGGCGGAGTATTTCTGCCATCCCGCATCCATGCTGGTGAAGATTCCCGACGGGATGAGCTATACGCAGGCAGCAATGGCAGAGCCGCTTACCATTTCCCTGCACGGCATCCATCGTGGGCAGTTGAAGGCAGGTGAGTTTTGTACGGTCATCGGTGCTGGCCCGATCGGCCTCGTCGCCGGGATGATCGCCCAGGAATACGGTGCTCATGCCATTCTCATCGATCTTGTCCAGGAACGTCTGGATTTTGCAACACAATTGGGTATTGAATATGTGATCAACGCCTCCAGTGAGGATCCGGTTGCCAGAATCGCCGAGATCACACACAATACAATGTCGCAACTGGTCATGGAATGCAGCGGAGCGAATACATCCATCCGCAATACCCTGGACTTTGTATCACATGCAGGTCGCATCACCTTGACCGGTTGGCCGAAAAAGGAAACAAGCCTTCCGACGGATGTGATCACTAAAAAGGAAATCGACATTCGCGGTGCACGAACCAGCGCAGGGGAGTTCGAGGAGGCTCTGCTTCTGATCCAATCGAAGCGGGTGGACATGCTGCAGATCCTTACCAAGACCATTACCTTGGACGAAGTGCCCCAAACCATTGCTGATATTGAAAAAATGCCGGGGAAATACATGAAAGTTGTTGTTCTTGTTTGAGAATTTGCCTACTTTACTGTATTGTATATCTGATTCATATACAAACAAAGGAAGGTGCAATGAGGATGGATAACACAAGCGTGCAGGCGTATGTGTATACTGCTTTGAGAAACAGTATTTTGTGCCTGCAACTCAAGCCAGGGACTGCAGTGAGCACACAGGAGATCGCCACCAAGCTCTCGGTGAGCAGAACCCCTGTACGCGAGGCATTCATCCGTCTGCAACGCGACGGACTGGTGGATATCTATCCGCAGAAGGAAACGGTAATTTCCCGGATCAACCTCAAGCGCATCCAGCAGGAACGGTTCATCCGGGAGAGTCTTGAATGCGCCAACATCGATGCGATCATCCGCAAAGGCGGTCCGCACGATTTCTCAGCGCTGTACAGGAATCTGGAGGAACAGAAACGAGTTCTGGCCGAAGAGCACCCGGATGGATTTGCGTTCTTCACCATCGACAATGAATTCCATCGGATGCTGTTCGCGCTGAGCGGGCAGGAACTGAGCGCCCAGGTGATTGCCGATACCAACACCCACTATACCCGGGTAAGGCTGGTCACCTTGGGGAATATGGAAATTGCAAAAGCTTCCATTCTCGAACATGAGATGATTCTTTCTGAGATCGAATCGAATCTGGCCGAATTGGCCAGAGGCCATATACGCAACCACCTGCACCGCTTGGAGAACGAGATCGACGCATTCGTGAAAGAATACCCCGATTATTTTGAAACCGGGGAAGAGCCGTCACCCAACCGCATGGGTTCGTTCATTCCGTTGTAATCCTACACCTCCAGGACGGCTGCAACCGGCCAATGATCGGAAAGTACGCCTCCAACGGTCATGAAGTGGGGACTGGTCGCCAACACCGGTCTGATCGTTCCCCGTATCATGATCTTGTCGATGGCTTCCACCAAGTATCCTTCACTGCTCAGATAGGGGCAGGGGAACGTGACCGGGGCAGAGAGCCCCAATGCGGTGAAAACATCACGAAAATGTGCTTCCTCCGAGAAGATCCTGCTTGGATGCACCGGATCATTGAAATCCCCGCAAATGATCGCAGGATTCCCTTCAGCCAACGTTTGCAATGCTCGTGCGGCACTGTGGGCTTCGGCATGCCGGTATCCGACTCCGGTACGCAGTTCATCAGCATTCAGTTGGTGGGTCAAGTGCATGGTGGCAACTAGGAGTTGCGTACCATCGATGGTCTTCAGTTTCACCCAGAATACCCCGCGATAAGGTTCGGGCATGGAAAGATCCACTCTGCCCAAGTCCAGGACGGAGAACAAATCCTGTTTGATATAGATGCTGTTCTCGCACTGCCACCCTGGGTCCGTTCCTTCGATCCTCCGATATGCAGGCAGAGCTTCGTCAAGGACTGAAAGGGTCTGAACCCGTACTTCCTGAAAGCAGTAGATGTCGGCACGATAGGTTTTGACGAAGGATACGACACATTCTTTCCGCTGCTCCCAATGCTCGGTATTCCACAAATTCAAAGAAACCAAACTGATGCGCTGCATGCTTTATTCCTCCAACATGGTTGGAAACGATGCTTTGATGAGCCCGTACGAGCCCAGTGTCAAAACGGTTACCCAGGCGATGTCGATGTCATAGTAGCCGTTCATCAATTCCGATCGATCGAAGTATTCCCAGGTGGTATGGTTGAGCTGTTCTGGCTGCCAACCGATGAATGCGGCGGATCTGCCCAACGGATTTTTTTCACTTGCAACCAGCTGGCGACAGGATTGCAGCATCAGTACGGCCTGTTCACGATAGAACGGATCATTGGCGAAGGAGGCGTACCGGAGGAATTCATAGGCGATGGCCATGCCGTAGAAATCGAGATGATGATGGGCGACGGAAACCGAAGTGAGTCCCTTGGTACTGAATCCAAGGTTGCCAAGCGGGCTCTCAGCGTCAAGAAAGGAGGACCGCTGCCAGATCCATTGGACCAGGAACTGGCAGGCAAGGGTTGCACTCTCCAATTGTCGTTTATCCTGCTCCAGGGTATAGAGGTCGAGGAAGAAGGAGAGCAAGGCAACCCCGGCTTCCTTGTCGCAGGAGTCGGCGTCCAGGGTGTCTCCATAAAACGCCCCCTCAAAAGCGAGCTCAGAATAATAGGAATAGGCTTGGTGTACAGCACTGAGCAAGTCGCTTTTGAGAGGATCATCATCATCAAGATAGGGAAGCAAGGTGCAGAAGAAGGAGCCAATGTAGGCGCCGTTGGTGCCTTGGATATCCCCAGGCTTCCCTTTTTCGGTCCACCATCGTCCGAAAGATCCAGAGGAAAGCTGTGTCTCACAATAGAAACGGGCCACCCTCCGGGCAAGGCTGATGTAGGAACCGGTTTCCATGCCATAGGCATGCAACTGTTTCGAGAGGAGGATATACGAGCGCATCGCCTCCCCGTTGCAACGACTGTTGACCATGGACTTGAACTCGGGATGTTCTCCGATTCCCAGATATCCACCCCAGATGTCGTTGGTCAGGTCGTAATTGTCTTGGAACACCCCTTCCGACTGTTCCGCCTGCAGAAAGAAGTCCCCGATGCGCTTGGCTACCGAAGCCAGCAGCAAGGAATCGTCGGGAAGACCGAAGGTTTTTGCAAGAGCCTTGCGCGCCTGTCTCAGGGGTGCGAGCTTCGGCTCATAGGTGGAGCAACGTGCCAGCTCATAGGCCCCCTGCAGGCTTTTTACCAAGAAGGAAGCTGCGGTGAAGCCGTATACGTTTTGGACTTCTCCGTTGCCTTCCCCCATGATCAGGTAAGCACGTCCATGCTCGTCCTTCTTCACCAGATTGATCAGACGGGTGAGCTTGTACTCAAACCATTCGTCCCAGCTCGGCAACGGGGTGTGCGGCCTCGTAGTTTCCCCAGGTAGCGCCTGGACAAACGCACAATAGCCGGAAAGGCTTTGTTCTTCCTCTTGGGCACAAAGAAAGAAGGTCCGGTGGTAGACCAACCCTTCATCGGGAACGAGGAGGGTGGGAAGCGTATCCTGGGAGGTGTCGATGAGTGAGTGTTTTCCCCGATAGCTGTACGGCCATTCAGAACCGGGGATGCTGATGATCATCCCATGCCGCTCATTGGCAACCGATGCTAGGAATCGTGTTTCATCAGCCGGCTCGGTTGCACAGGTGAACAGCCGTTTCCCGTTGGAAAGTTGGGCACAGCAGGGAATGCTCATCCGGGTTTCCAGGAATGACCAATATTCCGCTTTTTGCTTGGAAGGGAAACACCCTGTTCCCTTTTCGTTGTCACGATACCAAACGGCAGGGATGAACAACCGGTTTTCCAATTGTGCATCGTCATACCCGAAGGAGGCCTGCAGC
This sequence comes from Sphaerochaeta sp., assembly GCF_050256055.1. NCBI lineage: Bacteria > Pseudomonadati > Spirochaetota > Spirochaetia > Spirochaetales > Sphaerochaetaceae > Sphaerochaeta > Sphaerochaeta sp. The sequence goes on from NZ_JBFWIJ010000012.1 coordinate 19,152, forward strand.
CGGTATTGCCCGCCTTGGTTCAACTTCCACGTTCGCTCGATGATGACCAAGGGGCCTTGTTCTGTAAAGGTGTCCTCAATGACAGCTACATCAGAGAATTCGCAGCGCAGCGTTTGGTCGTTGATGCTGATTGCAGTCGGGATTCTCCGCTTTCCTGCGAAGGTGAGGGTATAGGTAAGGAAGAGGGAGAACGGGGAACCGCACAGTTCGACCTTTTCCAGAGAATGTCGGTAGAGTGTCATGGTCATTATCCTTTCATGCCACTGGTGGCTATTCCGGCAATAATCTTCTTTCTGAAGAAGATATAGAAGAAAATCTGAGGGATGGAGGCTACGGCCGCTCCCGCCATGATCAGGGAATACTGGGTTCCATGGGTTCCTTGGAAATTGGCGATCCCCACGGTGATGGTGTACTTGATGGTATCGTTGATGACGATCAAGGGCCAGAGGAAGTCATTCCAGGCATTGATGAAAGAGAGGATGATCACCGTCGCCATTGCCGATTGTCCCAAGGGAATGATGATTCTCAAAAAGATCCGGTAGCGGGAGGCTCCGTCTATGAAAGCCGCCTCCTCAAGGTCGTTGGGGATTCCCTCATAGAACTGTTTGAGGATGAAGATGCCGATGGGAAGGGCGACTCTGGGCAGCAGAGCTGCAGAGAGGGTGTTGATCATACCGTAGGAGTTGAACTGTAGGTACAAGGGGACGATGAGTACCTGGAAGGGAACCATCATGCCTCCCATTACCGCCCAGAAAAGGATGTTCCGCCCTTTGAAACGGATCTTTGCAAAGGCATAGGCGATGGGAGCATCGACCAGCAGGGTAAGCAGCATGGCGCCCAACGATACGATGAAGGAGTTTCCCATCCAGTTGACGATGTAGGTGGAGGTGAATGCCTTCACGTAATTTGCCAGGGTCGGGTTTTGCGGCCAGAATGTGAACGTCTTGGTGACGACCTCTTCCTCCAGTTTCAGACTGGTGATCACCAACCAGATCAGGGGGAAGATCCAGAGGAAAATGAAGATCAGCTCCAGTATCCTGAAAACTACTTTCCTTGTGTGGTTCATACCCGTTCCTTCCTTGACAACAGAACGTACTGGAGGATGCTCACCACCAGAATAATGACGAAGAGGACGTAGCTCATGGCAGCGCTGTAGCCCATCTTGTAATACTTGAATCCTGTTTCATAGATGTACTGGACCAATACACGGGTCGTTCCATGAGGGCCGCCGCCGGTCATGACATACACCTGGCCGAAGACGTTGAAGGACGCGATGATCTGAAGGATCAGGCACAACACGGTGGTTGAGGAAACCAAGGGAATGGTTATGTGCCGTACGCTCTGCAGATAGGTAGCTCCATCTATGGAGGCCGATTCATAGACCTCCTTGGGTATCTGCTTGATGCCGGCACCGAAGAGGATCATATTGAAGCCTGCTGTCCACCAGAGGGTGGTGAGGCCTACCGACCACATGGCGAATTGTTCATTGGTAAGCCAACTGACCGGCTGCAGCCGTAGTTGGAGCAACACTTGGTTGAAGATACCCCAATCCTTCTGCATCAACCAAGCCCATAAGGTACTGACAACCGTCATGGAGAAGATATAGGGGAAAAAGAACACATTCTCCATCACATGTTTCAAGGGAGAGGTTCCGGTGATGGCCAAGGCCATTAAAAAGCCAACCACCAAGAGGGTCGGCGTGGTCATAAGTACGAATTCCAGCGTATGCCAGAGAGAAGAATAAAATTTTGCATCCGAGAGAAGCGTCCGGTAATTGTCCAAGCCAATGAAGGACGCCGAGGAAAGGATGTCCCATTTGAAGAAGCTGATGGAGAATCCTGACAGCAGGGGATAAATCATGAAGGCTACATAGATGAAGAGAAAGGGAAGGGAAAACACGATTCCATCACGGGTATCCTTGTTTCCTGGTATCATATGGGATCCTCCAAAGCCACCCCCCTCCTGTGAGGGGGGCGAGTGAGTCGAGCAATCAATACGTTGCGATGATATCCTTGACGGTCTGCTCCATATCGGCAAGAGCCGCCTTCGGTGCCTGGTTCTTCGTCACCGCAAATTCGAGCTTGTCGCTCAGGGTTCCGTAGATCTCCTCCCAAGCCGGGGTGCGGGGAGTCGGAAGGGCGAAGGCCGCGGCAGCCGCATAATCGGCGCGGTAGGGCAGGCTCTTCATGGCGTCCTTCTGTGCAACGCTCTTGCGGGTGGGGATGTGTCCGGCCTTGGCCCAGAGTTCACCATGGGCGGTCATCCATTTGATGAAGGTCAGTGCCGCTTCAACTTTCTTGGGATCCTGGTTCTTCTGGACCGGGATGGCGAGCGTGTGGGATCCTGCCCAAGCCGCCTGGCCTCCCATGATGGGCGGAAGCGGGGCTGCGCCGAAGTTCAGGCCTTGCTGCTTCTCCAAGGTGCCGGTTGCCCAGACACCGTTGAAATAGAAGGCGGCATCCCCGAGCTTGAAGAGGTTCATGGCTGCATCATAGTCCAACTCGGTCGGGTTGACCTGATAGGTGTTCACCAGATCTTCCAGCCATTTGAGCGCTTTCTCGCCATAGGCATTGTTGAAATTCGGAGCCTTGGCGTCGGCGGTCAACAGGCTTCCGCCTTGTTGGGCGAGCATGGACATAAACAGACGGGTGAGGGTGTAAGCCTTGTAGACACCGGTGGTGTTGTCAATCGCCGTACCCCATTTTCCCGTGGCTTTCTTGATTGCGAGCGAAGCATCGATGAACTCCTGTGCGGTCTGGGGAACCTTGGTGATCCCGGCCTTCGCCATCAGGTCCTTGTTGTAGTACATGACGATCGGATGGACATCGAACGGAAGGGAGTAGAGCTTTCCATCGAAACGGCAGGCGTCCAGAGGTGCCTGTTGGAAGTCGGCAAGCGTTGCGGCGTCAAGATAGGAATCGAGGGGAAGCAAGGAACCGCTGGGTACGTAATTCAGCAGGTTTCCTTGGTGGATGACCACTACATCAGGAGCCGTCTTCGCCGCCAGAGCGGTGGTCAGCTTGGTGTAATAGTTATCGAATTTCACCATGTCATTCTTCATGACGATGTCATTCTGTGAGGCGTTGAATTCCTTGACCATGGCGTCGAAGAACTCACCATCTCCACCGGTGAACAGGGACCAGAACGTAATTTCGATCGGCCCTTGGGCTTTCTGCTGCTCAGGTGCAGCCTGGGCAAAGAGCATGCCGGAGGCGAGGAGGGCAAGCAGTGCAACCAAAAGAATCTTTTTCATGTGTACCTCCTTATTTGGAACACAAGGTAATGCATTATTCCTAACGAGTGGTCTCCCGAAAGACCAATCTCGTGGGGAAATCCAACGTCGAATATTCCAGGCTTGGATCCTGGATATGGGACAACAATGTTTCCATAGCCACATACCCCAAACGGTATTTGGGTACATCGACCGTGCTGAGGCTTGGCTGCATGAACTGGGACATGTAGAGGTTGTCGTAGCCGAAGACCTCAATATCGGTGGGAACCTTCAGATTGTTCTCACCCAGGCTCTTGAGTACACCCATGGCAAGCATATCGTTGAAACATGCCACCGCGGTGAATCCCAGGCCGCGATTCAAGGCAAGATTGGTCAGGTAGTAGCCATCCTCGATATGCCCTGATGCCTCCACAATATAATCGGGATCGAGTTCCAGGGCTTGGTTGGCATAGGCTTCGGCAACCCCTGCCAGACGATCGATGGTATTGCTGACTTTCTTGGGTCCTGCGATGTACAGGATTTTCCGGTGCCCTTTGGAGAGCAGATGCTCGATGACCTTCCTCTGTCCGTCACGGTCGCTGTGCAGGATGCTGTGTGATACCAATCCTTCCAGGCGGCGTCCGGGGAAAATGAACGGGATTCTCAAGGTTCGGTAGAGTTCCAGGTGTGATGCGCTGTTGTCGAAAACGGGCATGGAAATGATGCCGTCGACCTTGCGGCAGAGAAACATCTTCACCAGTTCCGCTTCTTTTTTCACCGACTCCTCGGTACTGGCGAGGAGAATGTGGTAATCGGCCTTGGTGGCAGCTTCCTCAACGCCCCGCACAACCTCGCTGAAAAACGGGTTGGCTGAATCTGCACTGATGATGCCCACCATGTTTGAACGGTTGCTGCGCATACTGGCAGCCACGGAATTGGGGATATACCCCAACTCCTGGGCTGTTTTCTGGATGAGCGCAGTGGTTTCCTCTGAAAGTTTCGGGTCCGAACGCATGGCCCGGGAGACCGTATTGATCGAGAAACCAGTAGCTTGGGCAATATCTTTGAGGAGGATACTCATAGGTTAAGGTTAACATCAAAAAGGGAGTTATCAACAAGAATGGCTGTGATAACCCAAGAAAATACCGATAAATTAGGATTAACGTTAATCTAACCGATCTGTGCATCCATATAATGCTTGCTTTGTTTCTTGATCTTTTTCAGCTCACGTTTCTGTGCTTTCGCCCATTCCTTGCGGCTGATGAGCGCAACTTGTTCGACCGGACGTCCTCCGATGAATTGGATGATTGCACTCTCGGTTTCCTCGGTTCCGGTTGCCGACGGATAGTTGATGAACCCATGAACCGTTTTCTTCACTTCCAAATACTTGACCGGGGTGTCGGCCGAGGCGAGTGCATCGGCATAGAGCATCCCATCGTCATGCAAAGGGTCGTACTCGGCTCCGATGATCAATGTCTGTGGCAATCTGCTGTGATCCTTTCCCAACAAGGGAGAGAAGCTTGGGCTGAGGATGTCCTTGGGTTCTTTCTGATAGTTGTTGATGAAGAAGGCCATCTGCTTGTCGGTCAGTGTCGGTGAATCCTTGTATTTTTCATAACTGTTTGTCCGCATGCGCCCGTCGGTCACCGGATACAGCAGGACTTGGCCGGCAATAGCCGGACCCTTGCGGTCGCGGGAAAGGCGGCTTACCACTGCGGCCAGATTGCCGCCTGCACTGTCTCCCACCAGGTAGATCCGGTCGGGGTCGGTCTTCCAATACCTGCAGCCGGCTGCTGCCCAGACCAAGGTGTCATAGCAGTCCTCCACCGCTGTGGGGAATTTGTATTTCGGCGCGAGGCGATAATCGACCGAGAGCACGGATGCTCCGGTGATATCTGCCAGATGTGCGCAAAGGAAATTGTACAAATCCATGTTTCCCCAGACCCAGCCGCCCCCATGATAGAAGATGATCAGGGGGGTGAGGTCACTGAGTGTGCGAGATCCCTGCTTCTCAAAGAAGTAGCCGGTCACCATCCCGTCGGTGACAGGGATGATGAATGTCTTGGTCGCAATGTTTCTCGCACTCTTGCCGAGAAGTTTGCGGATCAGAATATTATTCGGAATAGATATATCGTTCAGTTCCTCGATGCGCTTGGGGGTCAGACCTTCAGGATCGGTAACCGCAATCTTGTTGATCAAGGTGACCAGCCGCTTCATCTTGGGAGACAAATCATAGTCAGCCATAGTGGTCACATGGTAGTATATCCATTAGGAGTGCGCAAGTCGCAAGCGGCTTTCTGTACCTGCTTTTTGTATTCAAATTGTGTATCTATGCATACGTGACCAGTGCGAAACGGTGAATTCCTTCTTGATTTTTGGTTATATCTTCTTGGACGTAAACCAAAAACCAATTGAGTGTGAGCATAATGCGGTTTCTAGTGGCGGTGAATGAAATCTGCATGAAATCGATGAACTTGCATTCACTGTTTTCTTGTGCGCATAGGACAGTGTTGCTATACTTTTGCCATGAGTGAAACCGTAACCATGCTTGACCGATCCCGCTTCGGATATGATTTTATCACCGCTCCCTTTCTTAGCGAAGGACAGGATGAATATTATTTGCGTAATCAACAGCTGCAGCGCCCTCTTTCCTCGTATCGGCATCTGAGAGCCGACGAAGTCGCAGCGCTTGAGGAGAACCTCAATTCCTCAACCTGCTGGGAGGATGTATTGGTCACCGATCCCTTCGACCCGTCGTTGATCCGCAACAGTGAATTCTATGGCTTGATCCGTCTGGGAAGGATGGAGAAGCGCATCATCAGTTTTCATGACTTCGGTATCCCGGTGGGTATCTCCAACAGCCGGTTGGTCAGTTGTGACATCGGGGACGGTTGTGCGATTCTCGATTGTGCATATCTGAGCCATTACATCATTTCCAATACGGTCATTCTCTATAGGATCGGGGAGATGCAGACCACCAACCATGCCAAGTTCGGCAGCGGCATCCTCAAGGAAGGGGAAAGCGAAGAAGTCCGCATCACCATGGACATCATGAATGAAGCAGGCGGAAGAACCGTCCGCCCATTCAACGGCATGCTCCCCTCCGATGCGTTTTTATGGGGCACCTATCGGGACGACCAGGACTTGATGAGGCGTTTCGAACAGTTGACCGAGCAGACGGTGGACCCGAAACGCGGCTATTATGGATTCGTCGGCGAACAATCCGTCATCAAATCCTGTGATACCATCAAGGACGTCTGGATCGGTCCCGGTTCTTACATCAAGGGGGCGAACAAGCTCAAGAACCTGATGCTTCGTTCTACGCTTGCAGAGCCCGTGCAGATCGGTGAAGGGGTCGAGTTGGTAAACGGGATCATCGGCTCGGGTTCCCGGATCTTCTATGGGTGCAAGGCCATCCGTTTCATCATGGGAGATAATTGCAATCTCAAATATGGGGCTCGTCTGATCCACTCCTTCCTCGGGGACAATTCAACGGTCAGTTGCTGTGAGTTGCTGAGCAACCTGATCTTTGGAGGCCATGAGCAGCACCACAACAATTCCTTCTTGATCGCCTCCCTGATCAAGGGACAGTCCAATATGGCCGCCGGGGCGAACATCGGGTCCAACCACAACAGCCGCGGCAATGACGGAGAGATGGTGGCCGGTCGTGGCTTCTGGCCCGCTTTGTCCAGCACGCTCAAATACGATTGCAAGTTCGCCAGTTATGTCTTGATCACCAAGGGAAACTATCCCAACGAGTTGAACATCCCCCTACCGTTCAGTTTGCTCAGCAGTGATGCAAAGGAAGGAAGGAGGGTCTTGATGCCTGCCTATTGGTGGATGTACAACCTCTATGCACTGGAGCGGAACAGCTACAAGTACCGGAAGCGGGACAAACGCAAGGCGATTCGCCAGCACATCGAAACCGACTATCTTGCTCCCGATACGGTCAATGAGATTTTCGATGGGTGCGATCTGCTCTGCCGGTGGGTTGCCGAGAACTACACCCGTGCCCATGCCTCCTCCTTGGGTGAGACGGATCTGATCGCCCAGGGAAGACGCTTGCTTGTATCAAAGCCGCATGAGGTACTTTCCCTGCATGTGTTCGCCTGGGGATTGGAGAACAGCAATGAGCCGGTGGAAATCCTCAAGCCGGTCGAAGCCTACCAAGCGTATCAGGAAATGCTGCGTTATTATGCAGTGAAGACCATCAGCGCCTATTGCCACGACCATCAAATCTCAATCTCTGCATTCCAGGAGGCGCATTCCTGCAGCCTGCAGCCTTGGCTGAATGTCGGGGGGCAGTTGGTTCCTGAGTCCCGCGTCGAACAGCTCAAGCAGGATCTGAAGCGGCGGGTGATAGACAGTTGGGATGAGGTACACGAGTACTACGAACAGTGGTTCTCCTCCTATGAGCTGGACAAAGCCCGGCATGCGATGGCCACCCTGCACAAGGTGCTTGGCTGCGATACGCTCAACGAAGGGCAGTGGCAGAAGGCGGTCGAGGAAGTGTCGACCATCAGGATCACCATCGAGAGCCAGGTGTTCAAGACCAAGGAGAAAGACTTCAACAACCGGTTCAGGGAGAGCACCTACCGCAATCTGGCCGAGCGTGATGCCGTACTCGGCTGCCTGGATGACAACCCATTCATCCAGGAGTCCCGTCAGATCACCGAGCAGGTGCTTGCACAGATTCGTTCAGTCTTGTTCGTTTGAACGTGGAGTAGGCATCGTCTGCGATGCTGACCAAGGTCAGGAGCAGCAAGGCGATCGAAGCGGCCTTGGCGATGGTCTGCCATGTAGGCATTCCTCCTGAGAAGATGGAGAAGAATTCCGGATTGTAGATTTCGCTTCGGTTGATGAGGAAGATGAAATACAGGACGCCCAACAGATCGCAGAAGGCGCTGAGGGAGAAGAGGATTGGTGTCCAATTTCCTTGGTGCAGCTTGATGACGGCCACCGAAAGGGTGATGAGAGTAACACCCATCCAGCCGATGAGGTAGGGACGAACCAGACCCGTGATGAACACCGGCATGCTTTCCCATCCGCGTCGGTAGACGGCCAATAATTGCGGCCTCAGATAGAAAGCAAGCAATAGGACGAAGAAAACCGAAAGTCCGGCAAGGTCGACGATGCTTTCGGTGCGTTTGATGAGACGGGTGGGGACCGCCTCAAGACTCCTCAGTGCCTTGAGGTCCCAGGCTTCGGTATCGGTCTTGACCTGGAAGTAATCCAACAAAGCGAAGGTGATGGTCACCCAGAGAAATGATGCGGAAAGGGCGGAGAAGATGGTGGTAACGATCTTGACGATGATGTCCACCACCGATGGCAGCTGTGGCGAGAGGAATATCGTCAGCAGGGTAAGCGAAGTGGTGACGATGGTGATGACCAAACAGACGATCCTCAGGACCATCCAATAGAAGTCAAACGTTTCCGGCCCGATCAAATACCGGCGTTTGAGTCGGTAGGTGTCGGCAAGTTTGGACGGCGATCCCAAAGAAAGCAGGGTTTGCTCGATGGTGTGCTCATCCTCATTCGGGCCCAGCATATCAAGGATGTTCGCCTCAAGTTCCTTGGCAACCTCTTCGCGGTCCTTCGGGTTCAGCTTTTTGACGGTTTGGTTGATGTACCGCTCGATCAGATCATGCATGCTCTTCCTCCTCCATGAGCACACGAATGCGTTCATACTGTTCCGTCCATGCCGACTTCAATGCTTCATACAAAGCATTTCCTCTTTCGTTGAGTCGGTAGAATTTCCTCGGGCGGGGCTCGGCTGTGTTCCAGGTGCTTTCCAGCAACCCTTGGGTTTCCAGACGCCTGAGTAATGGGTACAGTGTATTAGCTTCGATGGCTATTTGTTTTTCAGAAAGTATTTGCAACAGGGAATAACCGTACTGCGGCGTCTTGAGCTGACTGAGTACGCTCAAGGTGAGATTCCCCCGTTTGAGTTCGGTTACCAGATTGGTCAGGATTTCATCGTCTTCCATAGTCGTACTATAATGTGTGATATACAGTATTGTCAAGAACAAACCATCAGCCCACCAAAGAAAAAATTGACGGTTCGAATCTTCGATGATAGGATAAAGATGTGGTGGCGAAGAAGGGGAATAACCGAAGAAATAACCCTGAGTAGCCAAAGAACCCTCCATGGCGGAGGGTTTTATTATGGCCGGGTGAATGCATGGTTTTTGGATGCCGATTCCCTCCATATTGCGTGGGAAGGTTTTGACTTCTTCAAGTTTGTTATGTACTATGGGCTAGCCGAAATACAGGAGTGATTCATGGAAAGCTTGAAAAGCAGCGCCTATGTCGCCATTAAGTCCAAGATAGCCGACTGCACCTATGCTCCTGGGTCCATGGTGAATGAAGAAATCCTCAGGCAATCCTTGAATATCAGCCGTACGCCGATTCGTGATGCCCTCGGGCGTCTGGAGCAGGAAGGCCTGATCGTGATCAAGCCGAAGAAAGGCATTCTCATTTCTCCGCTTACCTTCGATGAGATCAGCCAGATTTTTGAGATCCGTATGGTCTTCGAACCCTATGCCCTGTTGAATTACGGGAATCGGCTGGATGAGACGTTCCTGCTCAATCAGTACCGGATATGTCTGACCGAACCGGGCTCGGCGACTGAATCCTTCGGCCATGATGACCGGTTGCATGCACAAATCGTGCAGGCTACGCAGAATCATTACATCGAGGAATCGTACAACACCATCAGCGTCCAGAACCAGCGGCTCAGAAGGCTGACGGGGGTCAAACATGAGCGGTTGCGATCGACCTATGACGAACACAAGGAAATCATCACCGCCTGTCTGAAGAAGAATTGGAAGGAAGCAGCTGATGCAATGCGTCATCATCTCATACAGTCCAAGGATTCCGCTTTGTCCATTGTGTTGGAAACAAACCCCCAATTTATCGTAAACTGATTAATACAACACTCTTTCATGTATCTGTATATTTCTGAAAAATACCCTCATTTTACCTGAAAATCGCAGTTAATTCGCGATTTATTTATCTGTTGTATATTACTATATTTTTTCAAATCTCTGGATTATCCTATAATAAAATTAATAAATATAAATATAATATAAAGATATAAGCATTATAATTTCATTTGATTTTTATTGACAGAGTTCTATAACGGGTTTAGGATACTGTTGTATACATCAGAGTAGCCTAAACGGAGTCTCATTGCATGAAATCCATAGTAATCAAACAACCGGGTGTTGTTGAAATCAGAGAACAGGAGAAACCTGTTCCCAAAGAAGGGGAAGCACTCCTCAAAGTGCTGTACGGAGGGATCTGCGGAAGCGACCTGGGATCCTATAATGGTACCTTTGCCTATTTTTCCTACCCACGTACTCCCGGGCATGAGTTTTCCGCCCGAATCGAATCCATCGGACCGAATGATCGTGGATTGAAGGAAGGGATGGTGGTTACCTGCAATCCCTACTTCAACTGCAATCATTGCTATTCATGCAACCATGGGCTGGTCAATGCCTGCATGGACAATCAGACGATGGGAGTCCAGCGTGAGGGCGCTTTCAGCCAATACATCACCATGCCGATTGAACGGATCATAGACGGGAAGGGACTCGATGCCCGCTTGTTGGCCTTGATCGAGCCTTTCTGCATCAGTCATCATGGGGTCAAACGGGCGAATGTAGGGCCCTCCGATACCGTCCTGATCGTAGGGGCGGGTACCATCGGCATGCTCGCTGCATTCTCGGCAAAGAGCAAAGGTGCTGTGGTATACGTCGCCGACATCGCCCCTGCAAAGCTTGAGCATGCATTGCAATTGGGTGTTGACGGGGTGATCCTCAATACCAATGATGAGGTGCTCAGAGAGCGGGTGAAGGAAATCACCGGGGGAAATGGTTTTGATGTGTGTATCGAAGCCGTGGGACTCCCCTCCACATTCCTCAACTGCATTGACGCTGCCTGTTTTGGTGGTCGCGTGGTGCAAGTAGGAGTCGGAAAGCGGAATGCGGACTTCAATTTCACCCTCTTGCAGAAAAAGGAACTCAATGTATATGGTTCCAGGAATTCATTGACTGAGGATTTCGAGGAATTGATTGATGTCGTCCGCAAGGGGGGGGTGCCCCTTGAGCAGATCATCACCAATACCTATTCCTTCCTTGATGCCGCTTCGGCGTTCAGGGATTTCTCACAAAGCAACGGAAGTATGCTGAAAGTTGAACTTGATTTCACGCAGGTGGAATAAGAAAGATAGTTTTGGAGGTTTCTTATGAAGAAGACACTGGTTCTTTTGCTTGCATTGTCGGTTCTGACTGCTGGGATGCTGTTTGCTGCTGGAAGCAGCGAGGCTGCTCCCAAGGCTGCCGCTCCCATCGTTGTGCAGGTTGGTTTTGAAAACTCAATGTCCGAACCCATCGGTCAGGCATTCCTCAAATGGCAGGAATTGGTTGCGGCCAAGGGTGATGGATCGATCAAGTTGGAGCTGTTCCCCGATTCCCAGCTCGGCAACAAGAACTCGCTCATCGATTCCATGTTGCTCGGTGAACCGGTCGTAACCCTTGCCGATGGTGCTTTCTATGCCGATTATGGCGTAAAGGATTTCGGCATTGTGTTCGGGCCGTTCCTCTTCGACAACTGGGACCAATGCTGGACCCTGACCGAGAGTGATTGGTACAAGCAGCAATCCGATGCCCTTGAGGCAAAAGGTCTGAAGCTGTTGGCTTCCAACTACATCTATGGTGCACGCCATACCCTGACAACCAAGCCGATCAGGACCATCGCTGATCTGAAAGGGATGAAGATCCGCGTTCCCAGCAACCAGATCCAGTCCATCGGTATGGATGTACTTGGTGCAACTTCCACCGGTATGAGCCTCGGCGATGTATACCAAGCCCTCCAGACCGGAACCATCGACGGTGCAGAAAACCCGTTGTCCACCCTGTACGGTAGAAAGCTTCACGAAGTGGCCAAGTACCTGCTCATGGACGGCCATGTGCTGAACTTCACCACCTTGGTGACTTCCGCTGATTTCTTCAAGTCCTTGACCAAGGCTCAGCAGGATCTGTTGCTCTCCACCGCACACGATGCGGGTGTCTACAACAATCAGCTTGCACAGAATTCCGAACAGGAATACCTAAAGAAAATGCTTGATGAAGGTGTGGTATTGACTGAGATGTCTGCACAGCTGCAGAAGGACCTCAAGGAAGCTTCCAAGGCATTCTACGCCCAGGGTGCAACCTTCGGTTGGTCTGCTGGTCTGTATGACCGTGTCAAAGCCGCAATGGGCGCCAAATAACACACATGTCTTCTCCCGCCCAACCGGAGTATCGAAGGTGGGCGGGAATGTTGCACGGGGTATTGCGAAGGCAGCTGATGTGCCGGAGCAATAACCCGTGTTATGCTGTACTGGCCGCTCCTTCTTTTTCTGCATGGGAGGGGTGGGTCGGTCGCTTTTCCAATATTTCCCTGGATAAGGAGGGTCGGTCGACCTGATGGTTTCGACTGCACTGGTATGAAAAAGAAACAATTACTTCCCATCATCAGCAATCTTGATCTCTGGATTGCCAGCGTTTCCTTGGCGGTTCTGATCCTATTGACCCTTTGGGGGGTTGTCATGCGGTATCTGTTCAGCCGTCCGCTCACGTGGCTGGAAGAGGTCCAACTGTTTTGCATGGTTTGGATCGTCTTTGCTTCCGGAGGAGCTGCCTTCAGGACAAAAAGCCATGTAGCGATTGAGATGGTGGTGGAAATGTTCCCCAAGACGGTGCAGAAAGTCATCGCCATCCTCATCGACATCATCGTGGTATTCAGCCTCGGCTATCTCTTTGTACGCAGCATCGGATATATCCAACTGTTTCTGCGCAGCGGCCGGTCGACCAGCATGCTGGCTATTCCCTATTGGTTTATCTATGGCATTGTCCCGCTGTCCTGCATTGATATGCTGATCAGTTATTTCCTTACTGAATATCGTCCCGCTGTTGCTGTCCAGGAGGCAAATTGATGAATCCAATCATTGTTTCAGCAGTCGTGCTGCTTGTATTTCTCTTTATGAAAGTACCCGTATTCGTCTCCATCCTCAGCGGTTCGATCGCATATTTTCTCATGGTCCCCGCTGTCAATCCCATCCAATTCGCCCAACGTTTCATCTCCGGTTCCGAAAGCATTGCGTTGCTTGCCATTCCGTTCTTTGTCTGTGCGGGCACGTTCATGAATTATACCGGGGTTACCCGCAGGATCATGGATTTCTGTTCGGTCATCACCGGCAGGATGTCCGGGGGGCTGGCGCAGGTCAATGTCCTGCTCTCGACTTTGATGGGAGGACTCTCCGGCTCCAATCTGGCCGATGCCGCCATGGAGTCGAAGATGCTTGTTCCTGAAATGGTGAACAAGGGATTCGACCTTCCCTTCTCCTCGGTGGTTACCGCCACTTCCTCGATGATCACACCGTTGATCCCTCCCGGGATCGCCATGATTCTTTATGGAGTCATCGCCGACGTTTCCATCGGGAAATTGTTCGTTTCGGGAATCGGCGTCGGTACGGTACTCTGTGCATCCTTGATGGTTCTGGTGTCCGTGGTCTCGAAGAAACGTGGATACAAACCGATTCGCACCACTCGGATGACAGCCACTGATTACAAACGGGTCGTGCCGCCCGCCCTCGCTCCGCTTTCACTGCCGATCATCATCATCGGCGGCATCAGGATCGGGATTTTCACCGCCACCGAGGCAGGGGCAGTTGCCATTCTGTTCGCCTTGATCCTCGGCTTGGTCTACCGCGAGATGAAGTGGGAGGATGTAAAACGGGCATTCAAGGAAACGGTGACGACCACCTCCTCCATCATGTTCATTGTTGCCGCGGCAACCGTGTTCTCTTGGATTCTTACCAGGGAACGCATACCCCAGCAACTGACGGAATGGATGGTTGGTACCATCCACAACAAATACCTGTTTCTGGTATTTGTGAACATCTTCCTGTTGATCGTCGGCATGTTCGTCGAAGGCAACGCCTCGATGATCATCCTGGTTCCCCTGTTGGCTCCCGTCGCCAGAGCCTATGGCATCGACGACATCCAGTTCGCCATGCTGTACATCTTCAACAATGCAATCGGAGCATTGTCTCCTCCCATGGGGACCTTGATGTTCGTTACCTGCTCGATCACCGGATGCAAGACCAAGGATTTCATCAAGGAAGCGGTTCCGTTCTACTTGTTGCTGTTGGTGGATCTGGTATTGTTTACCTTTGTTCCACCCTTCACTACAGCGCTGGTAAACCTGGTATATTAGGATGCAGGGCGGCAGGCTGATCCGGCAATGTCGGAGCAGCCTGTCCTGTCATGCTTGTTTTGCAGTATTGAGCAGAACCACCCGCTGATAGAGTGCTTCCACCTTGCGGGCGATGTTCTGCTCGGAAAATGATTGGGCGAAGATTTTGCTGTTCTCTGCCAAGCGTGCGAGTTGCTGCTTGTCTGCAAGCAGACCGGCAACAGACGATGCCCAGCTGTCGGTGCTTTCGGGTACCATGATACCGTTGAACCCGTTCTTCACGACATCATGGACGCCGCTTGCACGAACCGCCACCACCGGACACCCTCCTGCCATCGCCTCCACCAATACCATGCCTTGGGTTTCTGAGGTTGAGGCGAATACGAACAGATCTGCAGCGCAATACATACGGGTGACCTCATGGGGATTCAGATTTCCGGTGAAGGTCACCACCTTCTCCAGGCCAAGTTGTACGACACTTTTTTGCAGATGGGCCCGCTCCGGTCCATCGCCGACCAACACGCATCGGAAGGGTACGGAAGAAAGTGCATGTACCTTCGCCAATCCCGCAAGCAGGAAGTTGAGGTTCTTTTCCTCAGCCAAACGGGAGACGGAAATGAGCAACAGCTCTTCATCCTTTGCATAGGTACGCCGGCAGGAGAGTACTTCCTCTTTGCTCCATGATGCATACTCTTCCAGCTTGATGCCGGTAGGAATGGTTTCTATCAATGCACTTACTCCCAGATTCCTCAGGTATTCCTCCGTCGATGGTGTGGGGGTGATGATTGCATCGCAATGATTGGCCACGGTCTTGATCTTCAGATGGGCCAACAAGTTCTTCAATGCAGTTCCCGGAATCGGGAGATAGTGTATATACCGCTCCAGACGGGTATGGTAGGTCAACACGATCGGGATATGGCGTCTTCGTGCCAGATGCATGCCCTTCACCCCGAGCCAGAAAGGATGATGGATGTGCACAAGGTCGCAATCAAGGGCTTTGAAGGTATGGGCAATTCGAGGAGAAAACAGGTTGACGATCGGAAAGCCCGAGAGGTTTGCCTGGAAAAACCTCTGGCAGCGGATCACCTGGTTTTCTGCATCGTCGGATGGACCATCCGGATAGGCCGGAGCGAAAATATGTACCTGATGACCGAGCTGCTTCAAGCCGGAAGCCAGCCGTTGGATCGAAAGCGGCACCCCTCCGATGAAAGGCAGGTAATTGTTGGTGAACATGACCACCGAAAGGCTTTTCGGCAGTGTCTGCTCGTCCACATTGAAATCACGGTAGAGATGTTCCTGTTTCAGGATGAGGGTATAGAGCCGCAGTGCGATGATGGCGGTGGCGGTAATGAAGATGAGGAGATTGAACAGGCTCATGTATACGAAGGAATGCAAAAACAGTTTCAACCGTTCTATACGTTCACTGAACCGGGAAGGAGAGTCGGGTGAGAGAATATTCTCATAGGAGACTCCCTCTGGACCGACGTTGACGCGAACGATCTGGTAGGGGGAATTACGCTCCAGCAGCAACCCGCCCGCCGCTCCGCTGATGATGTATTGGATGCCGTCGCGTTGGGTTTGGGAGAAGGTCGGATAGCCTGACGAGAAGACTGCCGTCACCCCGTAGGTTTTGAACAATTGGTGCAGGTGCTCAGATGTCGGTTCATCCAAGACGGAAGGAACATGACGGGCAGTATAGGATTGCAGGGCGAACATCGACCGGTTCATGAAGATGAAGCGATGGCGATACTGCTGTGCATGCTTCAATTCTTGCTCAATCCAACGGTATTGCCACGTCCAGGACGTTTGGCCGGTGGTGTCCAGAAAGAGGAAATAGGCATCCTGCAGGGGAAATGAGAAGAAGTACGGTCCGAAATGCCGGTAGAACAGCGAGGACCCGAAATCCTCCACCTCATGATCGCCGATCGTCATGACTTTCGGAATGTCAAGTTTCTTCAGGCCCCGATAGAGCAGCCGATATTTAGCCTCGGCTCCGTCGAAGACTGCGTTGCCCAGGGAAATCATGAAATCCGTTTCATTCTCTTCGACCAAGGGGATGATCCGCTGTTCAAACAATCGCATGGAATTCTGTATGTTTCCGGTTACGGCAAATTGAAACCCTTTTTGCGCATCAAAGGTTTTCTCGATCTGGTTGATGTTTTGCGCATTCAGGCTCTGGTAGTCCCCTTCATAAACGAATAGATAGATCCGGTATCCGATCAAGACGGCCATCAAGAGCAGCAGAAGGATGAGAATTACGGTCAGTCGGCCTTTATTGTGCATTGTTTCTCCTTTCCCCGCGTCTGAAGAATTCCGAGAAGGTCACCACCATACCGATCACCACCCCGATGTAGATGGTCAGAAACCGCCAACTGAGAACCAGTGGTGCAATATCCTGCTTTTGAACCAGCTGTGCGAACAAAAGGCCGTAGCCTCCCTCTGCCACGCCGGTTGCTCCTGGAGTCGGTGCAAAATACATGAAGAACGTGACGACAATCTGGAATGCCAGCATGGTCCATGCCGATGCATGATACCCCATGGCATGTACCAGGACGATGGAGAACGAAAAGAGAATCAACAGAAAGAGTGCGGTGAATACAACCGAAAGCACCGCCCAGATGGTACTGCCTTGGAAGTAGGTCCGAAACCCTTTGTTGAAGTTGCGAAGCTCTGCAGAAAGCTTGACATAGGATTTTCTGAATTTGGATGGAGAAAGGATTTTCATGCTTCTCAGCAGACGAAGCAGCTGAAAAAGCCAGCGTTTCATGGTCCTGATCCTGAATATGATGACCCAGAATCCAAGGAGGTAGCCTATCGATACGATGGTGATCAAATAGAGGAGATGATGGGTGGAGAACATGCTGAATTGACTTGGATCGATCCAGATGATGATCGGGGCGAGGGTGAAAAGGATGAGGGCGGAAAGCATCGTCCTCAGCGAAGTTGCCGCTGTCGCCTGTCCGAGCGACATGCCCTTTTTCGTCATGAAGTAGACTTGGATGAATCCTCCCCCGGTTGCCAAGGGGGTTACATTGGAGATGAAGATATTCACAAAGACAAGCCTGATGATGTAGAGGAAGGATATTTTGGTTCCGAGGGCGCGGATAACACAGTATAAACGCAGTGCATCACCAAGAAAATAGAGAAGCAAGAGGCCGATCACTATGCTCAGCGTCTCAGGTTTGAGCACTGCAGGGGGAAGGGTTAGCTTTCCCCCGGAAACATACGAATGCATGAACAGCACCGTCAGATAGGAAAGCGCGAAGAAGAGTACCGCCAGGCCGAGGTATCCCCAGACTTTGGGTTTTTGTTGCAGGTCGGGCATTTCCTTACCTCCTCAGGATAGCTTCGGCTTTCAACTGGAGAACGTCAAGTTCATCGTCTATCTGCTTGGACAGCGTGTTGCGTTGCGTTTTGGTCAAGTGTGGGGCAATGGTGATGGGTTTTCCGAAAATCAGGCAGATACGGGAGAAGGGAAGGGGGAATTCCAAACAATCCCATCGTTTGGTTGCCGTTAGATGGCGTGCGTTGTATACGGTAACCGGAACAAGCGCAAGGTCAAGCATTCCACAGAGCCTGATCAATCCGGATTTTGTTTGGTGATAGGGTCCCAAGGGGCCGTCAAGTGCGGTTCCACATACCTGGACGCCCTCAAGATCCTTGAGCATTTGCTTGAAGGTATCCAGCTGTGGTTCATCGGGAATCTGGGCATTCTGATATCCGAAGCTTCTGCAAATTTCTCCGATGATACTCCCTCTGGTCGACAGACTGGTGATGACGCAGGCCTCATACCCTTCGAGCAAGGGAAAGATCGGAACATACTTGCCATGCCAGAATCCGATGAGACACCGCTTGTCGTTTTGGTAATATTGGTCCAGATACTCCCGCCCCTCAATCCGTACCCGCCAGGTTTTCCGTACCAAGCGCAACAAGGCGGCAAACAGGCGTCCCTTGGTAGTGATATCCTTTGTATGCTCCACCTGATCCTCTCCCCCACACGATGAAAGGCGTATGCCCTACTATACCACAGGCAGTCATGCAAGGAACACAAAATGTCGCTCCCCACGCTCCCTATCTCTGAAGGATACTCGTTTTTGTATGATATAATTTATTTAGATGAATATAATTGCATGGTATTGTTCGTGTATGGGATATTTGTTAAGAAATTTTTTTCATGAATCTTGCTACATATATACAAATCTCCTATACTGTTGCAATACAAATGAACAGATACAAAGAGGAATTACCATGCGTAATGAGAAGTGGACATTTCTGACCAACCATGCCCATGTGCTGTTGTGCATTGCCGATAATCCGCAATTGAAACTCCGGGAGATTGCCGTCAAGGTGGGTATTACCGAACGTTCTGTGCATGGCATTGTCAATGATCTGATGGAAGCAGGGTTCGTTGAGGTTGAGCGGCAGGGCCGCTGCAACGTATATCGAACCCATCCGGAAAAAGCGTTGCGGCATCCCTTGGAAGCCGACCATCAGGTGGCCGAGCTTCTGCGTTTGGCTTCCCTTGAACAACAGGGGTAGCAACGGGTGAGGAAATGGATTGTACTTCTTGCTTCTGTAATCGTGCAGATGGTTTTGGGAGGCATCTACGCTTGGAGCACACTTACCGGGTATCTGCATGATGAGTTTGGAATTACAAATGGAGAGAGTGCCTTTATTTTTGGCAGTACCATCTTTCTTTTCACCGTGGTGATGGTCTACTCGGGACGAGTGTTGTCCCAAAGAGGTCCTCGTTTCACTGCAGTCATCGGGTCATTGCTGTTTGCAGGAGGGTACTGGGCAGCCTCGTTCAGCCAGGGATCGTTTCCCCGGCTGTTTGTAAGCATCAGCATCCTTTCCGGCGTCGGGATAGGGTTCGGATATGTGGTCCCCCTGTCCGTCGCGCTTGCCTGGTTTCCCGCCAATCCCGGTCTGGTGACAGGTCTGGCGGTAGGTGGGTTTGGAGGAGGGGCGATCCTGCTCTCGGCGATCATTGAGGCTTGGCATGCAAGCTCAGCTTCCTTATCCCAGTTCTTCAGAACCTACAGCCTTGTTTCCGGTCTGTTGCTGGTGCTTTCGTCCCTCTTGTTTTCCGTACCAGGCCAAAGGCACACGCAGCGAGTACTGGTCCCGAAAACCGTACAAAGAAGCAAGGTGATGAGATTAAGCGGTCTGGGTATGTTTGCTGGGACTTTCGCCGGTCTGTTGGTGGTGGGGAATTTGGTTCCATTGGTACGGTCCGGTGGATATTCTCAGAGCGATGCGCTTGCTTCGGTCATGCTGTTTTCCATCGGGAACTCAGGTGCAAGGATTCTGTGGGGTCATCTCTATGATACCGTGGGCATCCGAAGCATTCCCTCTTCCCTTGCCTTGTTCGTCCTAGCCGCTGTTGCCTTGTGTTTCCCTTTGAACCGGATCCTGTTGCAGTTGGCGGTGTTCCTGTTGGGTTTTTCCTTCGGAAGTAATTTCGTACTCTATGCAGCCGCTCTCTCGCATGTCTTCCCTGTTGCCTACTTCTCCCAGTTGTACCCGCTGTGTTTTCTATTTTACGGCCTTGCCGGCATCCTTGCCCCGGGTTTCGGTGGTTGGATGGCCGATGTAACCGGTTCCTTCAAGGCCGCATTGGTGCTATGCATCATTCTGGTTGGTAGTGTCGCACTGGTTTTGCATACGCAACGAAAGGTATGGACCAAGGAGCGGCAAGCGGATTTTCAAACGATGGACAATCCGTAAGGCACCGGCCGCTCGGCCTCCAAATTGGTTGAAGCGTACCGATCTGCGATCTGCAGGCTCCGCTTTCCTTCCAAGATGATCTGTGCAGAGCCACCTCCGTCAAGATTCACTATGCTTTGGAATTGTTCCCGCTCACAGAATTGGGCAAGCTCCAACAAGGATGCCCCGCAGCTGTCCTGAGCGGGGGTGTAGGAGAGCTTGGGCGCACCTTCCGCCCAGATCAGGACCGGTTCCCCCTCCTTGTTGTTCCCCAGTGCAATGCGTGCCGCCCGAGCAGTTTCAAACGGGAGCGGGTATACCGTCGAGGGATAGGGCACTTCATCGACTGCAGCGTTGTAGAACGGACATTCCAACGTGGTGATGATCCGTCCATCTTTCATCATCGGAGGTCCTACCTGGATGCCGAATGCATAGTGTTCCAGCCCATGGTAGACGACCTTCGGATCGGCTACGTCAAGAGAGGCGGGTACCGAGAGGATAAATCCCGCCATGGGGATGGTGCTTCCTCCCCCCTTGCGTACGGAAACCACCTTGTCTTCGGTGATGATGAGATCGGTACCTTCGGTTTTTGGGGTGAACCGTTCCTCCGGGCGGAAATGAAAGACGGCATTGTCCCCATGACGATACTTGGTACCGTCGATTTCCACCGAAAGATCGGTCAATTCCACTACGTCGATGGACACCGTCCCGTGTTCATCAACCAAAAGACATGGGCGATGGTTCAAGGGAGGGTTGAGGATCACCCCGTCTTTCAGCGCCAATCCGTGGGGTGTTCCCAATACGCAGTAGGGAGAATCGAGATCCGTAGGGTCCATCAGAAAGAAATGGGTATCCACAATGCATGTGCTCTTGTGGGAGGAAAGGAAGCCCAGCTTCTCGTTCAAGGCAATGAATCGTATCGGATTGGTACCCTGTACCACCGCTTCCAGCAGGTTTCGGTTCTGCAACGCGGAGAGGAACGCTTCAATTTCCTTTGCATCGGCTTTCAGCGAGCCTTCCCAACGGATGTGATGTTCCCGGGCAAGCCGGTTGAGATGGATGGAAGCCGCTACATTCCTGTCATGATACACTTCATGTTCGTCTGCAACAGGGAACGGGAGTGGAATGTCCGGGGGAACATGGAAAAATACCGGCAACCCGATTGACTGCTGCAATTTCGGTACGATGTTGATACGGTACAGACGTGCAATCTCCGTAACCGAACGAGGATCGAACCCGGCGGTAACGAATCGGGCATGGTTCCAGTTGAAGGCTTCTACAATCTGGTAGCGCTGCAATTCCCCATTCGGATGTACATAGGTGGTAAGTCTGTTTCTCATATTATCCCTTGATTCCTGAACTCATGGTGCTTTCTATGATGTAACGTTGGCTGAAGGCGAAGATGATGATCAACGGAAGGACGGAAAGCACACTGCCTGCTAGCAGCAGATTCCATTTTACTCCGTACTGGTTCTGGAAGAGCGACAGGGCGATGGTCACCGTATACAGCTCTCGGGAAGAGATGTACAGCATCGGGCGCAACAGGTCGTTCCAGTTGTTCATGAATGCGATGATGAAGAGGGTTGCTATGGGACTTGAGGCTTGTGGCATATAGATATGCAGAAACATTTGATAGGGGTTCACCCCGTCGATGATGCCTGCGTCGAAGAGCGGTCGGGGGACTTGGGAGAAAAACTCCTTGAGCATGAAGGTGCCGAATGCACCGGCAAGGAACGAGGGAACGATCAAGGGAAGGTAGGTGTCCATCCAGTTGAGCTTGAGGAACAGGAAGTATTCGGGGATGATCGTAACTTGGACCGGAATCATCAAGGTGAAGATCAAGAGGCTGAAAACCAATCCTTTGCCCCTGAAATGCATGGTGGAGAGAGCGAACCCGGCAAGCGAGCATACCAGAATCTGGCCCAGGGCGGCCAGGGTATAGACCCAGAGGCTGTTGAAGGTATACAGCCCGAAATTATATTGGGTGAATACGTTCTTGTAGTTGTCGAACATCCGGCCGGTGAAGAGCAGGTCGGGGATGAATTTCGGAGGAACCGAAAAGATATTCTTGTCCGACATGAATGAGTTGGAGAGCATCCAAAGGAATGGGAAGATGTAGATGATCGACACCAAGGCGATGATGATCAGCCGTGTTCGATTCGCTTGTGCTTGTTTCATTGCATTCCCCCCCCTAATCCAGGCTTTGCACCAGGTATTTCTTGATATAGAAATTCCCAATGGTCAGCAATCCCACAAAGATCAGCAGTACGTATGCTATGGATGAGGCGAAGCCGACGCGATAGTAGACGAAGGCGTTCAGATATACATCATAGACAAGCGTATTGCTTGCATTCTGCGGGCCGCCTTTGGTCATGGCATAGATCAACTCGAAATTCTTGAAGGAGTCGATGATGGCGATGGTCAGGACAAAGAACAGGGTGGGCATAAGCATCGGCAGGGTGATCCTGAAGAAGCTTTGCACGGTATTGGCCCCATCAACGCGGGCGGACTCCAACGTGTCGCGGGGAATGTTCTGCAGGCCGGCGAGGAAGATGATCATATAGTAGCCGGACATTTTCCAGACCTGTACAAAGGCTACGGTATTCAATACGAGCTTGGTGTCCCCCAGCCAGTAGGGAGGGGTGAGGCCGATGGCCTCTATGAGGTTGTTGATCACCCCGTAGGTGGGACCAAGCATCCAGTTCCAGACTACGCCAACGGCGACGGCCGAAGTGACCACCGGCAAATAGATTGCAGCACGGAAGAAGGCGATGCCTTTGATTCTGGTGTTGATCAACACGGCAAGGAGCAAGCCGAATATCATCGATCCGATGACATAGATGCATGAGAATTGAAAGGTGTTCAGTACAATCCGCACGAACTCTTCGCTTTTCACCAATTCCATGTAATTGCCGAATTTGATGAACAGGGGAGATCCCAACAGATTCCAATCGGTGAAACTGAGGTAGAAAGAGGCAACAATGGGGATGAGCCTGAAAATGAGCAAGCCGATTACCGTGGGAAGAATGAATACCCAGGGGGTGAGGTGGCTATGCCAACGATAGGATGGTTGTGTCATAGTTCCTGATCCTTTTTTACCGGGTTGCCCGCCGCAAGGCAGGCAACCCCGAGAATCGATACGTTATTTGTAATAGCGCTTGAGCACCGCGTTGATGCTGTCCGTTCCTTTCTGGAATGCTTCATTGAACGACATCTGGCTGTTGATGATGGCGTCGATGGTTCCATTGAGACCGAGGGATTCGGACCCGCCGTACCCACGCCATTCACCCCAACCCATGGTATAACTGGTGGTCATCGGGCCTGCGGCCTGGTCGATGAGCAGGTTCATGTCCTTGCCCGGCTGCTGGTTGGGGTCTGCGAACATCGGATCCTCTGCAAGCTTGATGCAGGAAGGAATCTTGCCCGCCATGTACACATCCAATCCAATGCCTTCGCCTGCAACATACCGTGCGAATTTCCAAGCCATCTCAGGATTCTTGGTATTCGGGGCGATTGCATAGCTGTCCGGCCAACCGTAGGTAAGTGAGTTGGATCCATTCGGACCGCTGGGGACGCGAACGATGCCCCAACGCATGTCGTTGCCGACGTTCTTACGCAGGGTGTCGACGAACCAGGATCCATCTACCCACATGGCAGCTGCGCCCTGGGGGAATACATCCTGTTGCTGGAAGCTGGTCATATCCTTCTGGGGAGGTGCCACTTTGTCGACCAATACCAGATTGGTGAGCATCTTCATGGCATCCATTGCATTTGCATCAGGCTTGAACTGCATGGTCGCCTTATCGATGAGCTTGCCGTTGTTGGCGTAGATCCAAGGTTCGATGTGTGCATACCTGCCGTAGAACCAGAAACCCCACTGGTCGATCTTGCCGTCGCCGTTCTTGTCGATCGTCAATTTTTTGGCATCATTCTTGAAGTCTTCCCAGGTCCAGTCATTGGTGGGATAGGCAAGCCCTGCCTTGTCAAACGCATCCTTATTGTAATACAGGACGGTGGTGACCAAGGCGAACGGAATGGCGTAATAGCTGTTGGTGTTGCTGATCGCCTTGTTTGTGTCAAAGATCGACTTGTAGAATATCTTGAATGTGTCGTCATTCTTGATGAACGTATCCAGGTTGTACAGCAAACCGGCCTTTGCCCATTCCTCGATATACCCCGAGCTCATGGTAAAGACATCGGGCAGCTTGTTCTGGTTTGCCTGGATCCTGATCTTCGTCCAGTATTCCTTCGTCCCTACGATGGTGTTGTTGACCGTTACACCGGGATTTTCCGCTTCGAACTTGGCAATGATCTGCTTGTTCTGTTCAAGCATCTCAGGATCCCAGGTCCACCATTCCAAGGTGATGTTCTTTGTCTCCGTCTTGGTCTCGGCACTTCCTGCGGCAAACAGGGAGCCTGCCAAAAGCAGAACAAGCAGACATACGAGTAGTTTTTTCATACCGTTCTCTCCTTATGTTGTTCTATCATGCAAACAAGCTGCATGGGATGTGCGATCAAGAGATGCTCAGCAATTCCGTAGGATAGCAGCGTTTTCTTTCCACGATACCCCCACGTTGCCAGATAGACGGTCACCTTTGCGTTTCTTGCCGTCTCATAGTCGATTTCGGTATCCCCTACATAGATAAGCGGTTCCTGGTCCTTGAGGAGCGTCCTGCATTGGTTGAGGGAACCTGGGTCAGGTTTGGGTGCGAATCCGGAGTCCTCCCCATAGATGTGTTCAAAACGGATGGTCGGAAACGAGTTTGCAACGATGGCTTTGGTCAGGGACGAAAGCTTGTTGGATATGATGCACAGCTTGAATCCCTTCTGTTGCAGTGCCTCCAACAAGGAAGGCACCCCCTCATACACTACATTCCCGATTGTACTGCGTTGCGAATAATCGGCCAGCATTTCTTGCACGAGGACGGTCCGTTGCTTTTCCTCCCAATCAGGTACGCGTGAGCGTATGGTGGAATCGAACATGGAGAAGAGCCCGTGTCCTGCATATCTATGATTCTCGTCTTGGTTGCTGGGTGCAAGATTATGCTCCGCCAGCACTGTGTTTATCGTTGCCAGCAGAGTAGGGGTACTATCGACCAATGTCCCATCAAGATCAAACACGATTCTCATTACCGTCAGTATACCTTACTTTGTGGTGAAATCATAAGAATCTGAAGAGAAATTCATGAAAAGCGATGGAAAAGAAAATTAAAAAAACCTGCCACACTGCTGTGACAGGCTTGTTTGTATGATCCTTGGAGCCAAAGGGACTCGAACCCTCCACCTACTGATTGCGAACCAGTCGCTCTACCAGATGAGCTATGGCCCCAAATTGCATACACAAAACTACCGCAGAGAAGCAAAACTGTCAACTCTCTTTCCTCAAGGAAGCAGCGATGAAACGATGGAACAAAGGCTGTGGACGGTTCGGTCTGCTCTTGAATTCAGGATGGTACTGTACTCCCACGAAGAATGGGTGGTCACCCAGTTCCACCGCCTCCACCAGACGTCCGTCGGGACTGGTGCCGCTGATGACCAGTCCTGCATCGGTCAAGACTTGACGGAAGTCATTGTTGAATTCGTAGCGGTGTCGGTGGCGCTCCCCAATCAATTGCTTGCCTGCATAGGCTTTGCTTAATTGTGTCCCCTCGCTGATCACGCACGGATAGGTTCCCAGGCGCATCGTGCCACCCTTGGGGATGTTTCCCCGTTGGTCGGGCATGAGGGCGATGACCGGATGTGCACTCTTCGGATCGAATTCACTGGAATGGGCGTCATTGAAATGCAGTACATTCCGAGCGAATTCAATGACGGCGATCTGCATACCCAAGCAAATGCCCAGATAGGGGATTTGCTTCTCACGGGCATACCGGGCCGCAATGATTTTCCCTTCGATGCCACGGTCCCCGAAACCTCCGGGCACCAGAATGCCGTCGGCATCCCTGAGCAGTGCATCAACCGAATCCTCGTGCACCAACTCAGAATCGATCCAATCGATGGTGAGTTGGGCGCCATTGGCCCAGCTTGCATGCTTGAGGGCTTCCATGACCGAAAGATACGCATCATGCAATTGGATGTATTTCCCTACCAAGGCGATTCGGACCTGTTTGGAAGCTTGGTTGATCTTGTCCAGCATCTGTTGCCATTCAAGCAGATCGGGCTGTGGGGTCTCTAGATTCAGCTCCCTGCAGACAATGCCGTCAAGGTTTTCCTGATGCAACATGAGCGGTGCCTCATAGAGCACCGAAACCGTTTTGTTCTCAATGACGCAGTCACGCTTCACATTGCAGAACAACGCGATCTTGTCCTTGATGCTTTGCTCGATCGGTTCATCGGAGCGGGTTACGATGATATCAGGGAAAATACCGGATGCCATCAGTTCCTTGACCGAATGCTGGGTCGGCTTGCTCTTATGCTCGGCGCTGCTCTTCAGGTAGGGAACCAACGTCACATGGATGAACAGGCACTGGGTACGGCCCACTTCGTGGCCGATCTGCCGGATTGCTTCCAGAAACGGCTGGCTCTCGATGTCGCCGGTGGTTCCGCCGATCTCGGTAATGACGACATCAGCCTCGGTCTTCTTCGCCAACGAGTAGATGGCGTCCTTGATCTCAGTCGTCACATGGGGGATGATCTGGACCGTGGAACCGAGGAAGGCTCCGCTGCGTTCCTTGGAAAGGACGTTCCAGTACACTCTCCCGCTGGTAAGATTGGAGAATTTGTTCAAATCCTCATCAATGAACCGCTCATAATGGCCGAGGTCAAGATCGGTTTCCGACCCATCCTCAGTCACAAAAACTTCACCGTGCTGATACGGGCTCATGGTTCCCGGGTCGACGTTCATGTACGGATCCAGCTTCTGCGCTGCAATCTTCAGCCCTCGGGCTTTGAGCAGTCTACCCAAGGAAGCCGCCGTTATTCCTTTCCCCAGGCCCGAAACGACCCCGCCAGTCACAAAAATATGTTTGGCCATATACTCACTCTCCTCTGTCAAGGTTACCTTTGATATGTTTTCAAAATGGAAACGGCAATGTCATATCTGCTCTTGCGCAGATCCATTGCCTGTTTTTCGATATGTCGATGGGCTTGCCCCTCGTCCATGCCAAGGTTCTCGATCAAGGTCCATTTGGCTCGATCGATAAGTTTGATTTCCTCAATCCTACGATGCAGTTTTTCATTCTCATTATGCATTGCCCCAAGTCGTCGACGCAGGGAAAGTCCAAGACTGAGTGCTTGGAAGAACATCTGCCGAATGACAGGCTTCGATACTACCAAGATTCCTTGGTTGCTGTACAGAGCCTGGGTCTGCTCAAAATACTCAACACGTACCACCAGAATGGAAGTGGCCAGGCTCTGCTCGGTCACCATGATGGCAAGATCCTCTCCCGATTCATCGGCAAGGGGTGCATTCACCACCACGAAATCCAATTCGCTGTCCAAGATGATTCGACGGGCTTCGGCGGCGCTATAGCAGTGGAGGATGTCGACGCTCCCCTCATGTTCTTTGATGAGGGAACAAAGGGATGAACACCCTTTCTCGGTTGATGATACAACCAGAGCTCGTAGCATACTGCCTCCTACGTCATGAAAAATACCGGTTTCCGGCTTGCTTCACCTTTGTCAAACGCTGCATGGTAGGCTTCCCATTCGGACGTCTTCGCGTCAAGGAAATAAGAAAAGAGACGCTGCGGCACCATGGATGTGACGAATTCGCTCTCCTTTGCCAGACTCATCGCCTCCCCGAGTGTGGAAGGCAGGGTTTTCCCGTCATGCAATTGATAGGCTGAACCAAGGAACTCATCCGGTGGGGTGAGCTTTTTGCCGATTCCTTCCAACGCTGCGTTGATCAATAGGGTGAATGCCAGATACGGATTGCAGCTCGGGTCCGCCGAACGCACCTCCAACCGGCGATATTCCCCGCTGGTCTCGGGAATGCGAATGAGCAGGGATCGGTTGGCCCGACCCCAGCCGATGTACTTGGGTGCCTCAAAGGCCCCCAGACGCTCATAGGAATTCACCAACGGGTTCAAGAACAGTGAGATCTCTGCAATGCGGTTGAGGATGCCCGCGGTCATCTGCTGCTCCAGTTCCTGGCTTTGTTGGCCATCCTTGGTTACGGAAAGATTGATGTGCAACCCGCTTCCGCTTTCTCCTACCAAGGGCTTGGGGAGGAACGACGCAAACAGTCCACTTCGGTCGGAAATGGTCTTTACCACCGACTTGAAGGTGATGAAATTGTCCGCCGCTTCCACAGGCGGGCTGTACTTGAAGTCGATCTCATGTTGGCCGGGTCCCGATTCATGGTGGCTTCGCTCGGTGTAGAAGCCCATTTGCTCCAAGGTAAGGCAGATGTCGCGTCGTACGTTCTCGCCCTTATCCAAAGGTGCCACATCCAGGTAGGTGCCCCGATCCATCGGTTCATAGGTCGGTTTGCCTGCTTCATCAAGCTTGAAGAGATAGAACTCACATTCCGGTCCCACCCCGAAGGTATACCCCTGCAGAGCGGCTTTGCGTACCGTCTCTTGCAGCAATGAACGGCCGTCGCCTTCAAACCGTGACCCGTCGGGGCGGCGGATTGAACAGAAGAACCGGACCACCCGGCCTTGGGCCGGCCTCCAGGGAAGGATGGAAAGGGTGGCGGGGTCGGGGAAGAGCAGGAGATCACTTTCATCGATCTGCAAAAAGCCCTTTACCGCCGAGGCATCAAAGGAAATGCCGCAGCAGAAAGCCCGCTCCAATTCATCGGCTGAAATGGAAATATTCTTGATCTGGCCGAAAATGTCGCAGAAGACCAGACGGACGAATCGTACGTCCTGTTCCTTGATGAACTGCATCACTTCCTGTTGGGTATTGGTCATTCCCTCGCTCCTTTCTCATACATGTGTGTACAGCATCCGGTAGGGTGTAGCCGAGTTTGCTTGCAGGACAAAGAAATGGGAAGCAAGCAACTCGTTCTTGTCAAACGAAAACACCGTACAATACTCTTCGAGCAATACGCCAAGATGTTCCTTGTCTTCCTCGGTGGCATCACGGAAGGCCACTTGGGGAGGAAGGCTCTGTGGTAGTGTATCACACCGAAGATACATGATTCCACCATGCATCCCTGTTCCGCAGAAATAGCCGACTGGTGCTTTGCCCCCCTGGTTGCGACCCAGCACGATGATCGTGCCCCCAGCCTGATATTCACCGAGGAAACTGCCTGCACGATCACCGATGATCAAAAGCGGTTGTTTTTCCTTGAATGCTTTCATATGGATGCCGGCACGATAGCCCGAACTGTCCCTGATATAGATGCATCCCCCTCGCATTGCATAACCGGTGCCATCGCCGCAACTTCCGTGAATGATGATTTTTCCGTCATTCATGGTATCGCCGGTGGCATCCTGGGCGCTGCCCATGACCGTGATCCGTGCTCCATCGAGGAAGCAACCCAATGCGTTGCCGGCCGTTCCGGTGATGGTGATCTGTTTGTCCGAGAGAGCCGAAGCAATGTATCGCTGTCCATGCACGTCAGAGAGCAGGATCTCCTGTTCCCTGCAGGACCGGACTTCCTTGTTCAATTCCTCATAGTGTCGCAGGCCCACCTGTATCTGCTTCATACACTGCCTCCCAGTTTCTGTTTCCGAACCGTCTTGGCGAATGCCATCAGGACAGGTTGTTCACTGATCAACGCGAAATCCACGGTATCGAGATCGGTACGGTTGCGGATCAGGGAGGTGTAGATTCCCGCCCGATTCACCGCTTCTCCCATCAAGATGTAGCCGACCAGATGGTTGTCTTTCACAAAGAGACGCTTGTAGCCGTTTTGGCATGGGATTTCCAAATCCTGTCCCTCATAACTGCCCGCCGTGATCACATGCAAACCGAACAACGAGAGGGCGTTCATGGCAATCGCATTGTCAAAGACCGCCTCACGGTCTCCAGCCATCTGCCTGCCGGCGGTCTCCCCTTGGAGGAAGGCGTTGGGCAACAGGGCGAGGACCTTCCGATTTCCGCTGATCAGCTCGTATCCTTCGGTGCAATCACCGGCGGAGTAAACTGAATCGAGGGATGTCTTTCCGCTTCGGTCGACCACGATGCCGCGATTGACTTCGCCTCCCGCTTCCTTGACGAGGTGGGTGTTCGGCCTCACCCCTACGGCTACCACCAGAACGTCGAAGCCCAGGACTCTTCCGCTGGAAAGCAATGCCTCGTCATTGGTAAATTCCCGGACACTGTCCGAAAGAATGAAATGCAGACCTTCCGCCTCAAGATGCTCCTGAATCCGGGCCGAGCCCGGTTCGTCAAGCACACTGGGAAGAATGCGTGGAGCAAGATCGACGATGGTAATCGATTTGACCCTGCCGTGCAGACCTTCGGCACACTTGAGGCCGATCAAGCCGGCACCCAGAATCAGGACCCTGCTTTCCTTGTGGATGGCTTCCTCCAACTGTTTTGCATCATCCAATTGCATGAAAGTAAAGTATTTCTTCACCAATTCAAGGTTTTTCATAGGAGGAATGAATGGTGAGGAACCGGTGGCAACCAACAGCTTGTCATAGGTGACGATGGATCCGTCACTGAGGGTGACCGTCTTCTTGCCGGCATCCAAGCCGATTGCCTTGACACCGGTACGAACCGTCACGTTGTTCTCTGCATAGAAGGAAAGCGAACGGTACACCATCCGTTGTTCATCCGTTTTCCCTTGCAACAGGTAGGATATCAGCGGACGGGCGTAACAGGCATACCTCTCTTCACCTATGACGGTGATCGGATTGGCGGTATCAAGCTTGCGGATGGCTTCAATGCATCCTACGCTGGCTATGGAGTTTCCAATGATAAGGTAGTGCATCCTAACGCTCCTCATATACGATGGCCTTGTTCGGGCAACCTTGTACGCATACCGGGCTTCCATGGGCATTGGAAGAGCACAATTCGCATTTTTGCATCACCCCGAGGTCACTGGGCATCAAGGCACCGTATGGACAGGCCATGATGCAGGAATAGCAGCCCACGCATTTGGTTTGGTCGATGACGATCAAACCGTCCTTGCAACTGATCGCCCCGGCAATACAACTCTTCATGCAAAGCGGTTCGGTACAGTGCCGGCAATTGACTGCGAAACTGATCGTCCCCAGTTGCTCGACTTTGATGCGGGCATTGACCTGCTTGTCCTTCAGGGCCTTGACCATATCGGGAAGTCCGGAATTGGCATAGGCGCAATAGTATTCGCAGAGATGACAACCCAGACACCATTGCTCGTTGACGTAGATCCGTTTCATGTCGTCCTCCTACTGTCCTGCGTGGCTGATGCCGAGGATCTTCAACTCCGAATCATGCAGGCCGATGCCGCGGAGCATCAGGCGATTGCCCCGCAGTGCCTCAATGGAGTTGATGCCCATTCCGCCCATCATCTCCTTGATCTCATGGTTCCAGGCAGTCAGCAGATTGACCAGATGTTCGCTGCCGACCTCGGGATTGAGCCGCTTGACCAATTCCGGGTTCTGGGTGGCGATACCCCAATTGCATTTACCGCTATGGCAGGTTCGGCACAGATGACACCCCAAGGCTATCAATGCACTGGTGGCAATATAGATGGCATCGGCTCCCAAGGCGATGGCTTTGATGACATCGGCACTGCTTCTAATGGAACCTCCCACCACCAGACTGACGTCGTTTCGGATGCCTTCCTGCCTCAGTCGCTCATCAACGCTTGCCAAGGCAAGCTCGATGGGAATGCCGACATTGTCCCGGGTCCTTGCAGGGGCAGCCCCCGTGCCACCGCGGAACCCGTCGATGGCGATGATGTCCGCCCCGCTTCGTGCGATGCCGCTGGCTATGGCTGAGATGTTGTGCACCGCAGCCACCTTGACGATGATCGGCTTGGTATAAGCTGTGGCTTCCTTCAGTGCATAGACAAGCTGCCTCAAATCCTCGATGGAGTAGATGTCATGGTGCGGAGCCGGACTGATGGCGTCGGCATGCAGGGGGATCATCCGGGTTTTGGAGATATCCTCGCCAATTTTCGATCCCGGAAGATGTCCCCCGATACCGGGTTTCGCGCCCTGTCCCATCTTGATTTCGATCGCCGCTCCCGTATTCAGATACTGAGGGTGGACGCCGAACCGGCCGGAGGCGACCTGAACGATGGTATTCGCTCCGTATTGGTAGAAATCCTCATGCAGCCCGCCTTCACCGGTGTTGTAGAAGATTCCCAACTTCTGTGCGGCAATAGCCAGACTTTTATGTGCATTGTAGGAAATGGAACCATAGGACATGGCACTGAACATGATCGGGATGTCGAGCTTCAGCTGGGGGGTGGTCTCAGTGACGAGACCTCCCTCCTCATTCCGCGTCAGTTTGGTATTTTTCTTGCCCAGATACGTCCGGGTTTCCATCGGTTCACGAAGCGGGTCGATGGAAGGATTGGTGACTTGGCTTGCATTGATGAGCATCTTGTCCCAATACACCGGATAGTCCTTGGGCGTACCCATGGAAGCCAGCAATACGCCGCCGGTCTGCGCCTGTCGGTAGATGTCCTGGATCACTTCTCCCTTCCAGTTCGCATTTTCCTTGAAGGTGTGGTTTGTCTTGACGATTTTCAGGGCTCGGGTGGGGCAGAGGGAAACGCAACGGTGACAGTTGACGCACAGACTTTCATCGGCCGTCATACGGCCGGTCTGTTCATCGAAATGATGGACAAGATTCGCACATTGGCGTTCGCACACCCGGCAAGCGATGCACCTGTCCTGGTTGCGTACGACCTCAAAGTCCGGATACAGGTAGTTGATGGCCATGCTGTCCTCCTTCTTCGCTGTCCAAGGTGATGATGACCGGCTTTCCCCCGCTGGGATACCATAATCTGTCCGGTTCCGGTTCCACGATCCGGATGGCTGCCTCCTCACTGGCAAGGTAGACGCGGTCCCCCTTTTCGGCTGCAACAAGACTGCGGAGCTTGAGACGGTCGTTGAGCGCCATCAAACCTCCGTTGAAGCCGAGAATGATCGAGAATGGCCCGGTGATGAGCATGCTGGCAAAGGTATTGCGCAGAAATGTGTACTGTGCCTTCTCCTTCTCATCCTTGCCCTCAATGGTCGACCAGAAGGGTGCGGCAATGACATGCGCCACTTCTTCCAAGGTCAGGCCCTTTCTGCGGTTCAGGTAATCGATCATATAGGTGATGACCTCAGTATCGGTCATGAGGGTGCAGGCATACCCGTACATCTCGATGAACCGGCGGTTCGCATCGTAGCTGGAGATCTCCCCGTTGTGTACGACGCTGTAACCGAGCAAGCTGAACGGGTGTGCACCGCCCCACCATCCCGGGGTGTTGGTGGGATAGCGGCCGTGCACCGTCCAGCTGTACCCTTCATATTCATCCAGCTGGTAGAATTCGCCGACATCCTCGGGGAACCCGACGGCTTTGAACACACCCATGTTCTTGCCGGAGGAGAAAACGTATGATCCGGTGATCTCCTTATTGATATGAATGACGCACCGGGCGGTGTATTCATCCTCATCAAGTTGGCTGGAAGCCAGTTTGGTCGGGAGCGGAGTCACGAAGTATCGCCAGATCAACGGTTCATCAGTGATGGATGGATGCTTCTTGGTCGGAATCTTCGATAGGTTGATCAAGTCGAAGTGCTCTTCCAAGAAATCCTCGCACGATCGTTTGGCCTCACTCCCGTAATAGAAGATATGCAAGGCGGTATAGTCCTTGTATTCGGGGTAGATGCCATAGCCTGCAAACCCGCCTCCGAGGCCGTTGCTCCGGTCATGCATGACAGAGATGGAGGTGATGGCCTCCCTTCCTGAGAAGCGCTTGCCGCTGCGCGATATGATGCCGCTGATGGCACAACCGCTGGGTATTCGCACTTCCCCTTCCCAAGGCATTCGCTGGTGATAGCCGTCCATACTGTTCTCCCTGGACATGAAAAAGGCGTCCACCAATGACAGCTTGATCAGGAAGCTGTGTTTGGTGGACGCCTTTGTCCTTCCGGTAATTTTTGCCTATCTTACCGAAGTTGGGCAGGTTTGTCACGAGGTCGAAGAATATTTGGTGGGGAAATAGTTGCGTATTGTACATTTTGTATTGCATTTTTCAAATAAAAAATACAAAAAGGAGGTAATGTTTCCATTCCATCAGACAGGATACATGGTCACTCTAGCAATAGACCGATACTGAATCTTGATTGCAAAATAATAATAAGTATATATATTATAGTATATTAATACTATGTATGTTCAAAAGACTATCTTCGCATCCATGAAGTTTGTGTATTTTATGTATAAAATTTGGAAATATATGCAAAAAATGCAAGTAACGAAATTTTCTTTGTGTTCGTATGGAAAAATGAATGCGGAATGATTGACATATCTTGGTGCTTTGGTGTACAACGTGCCATCAGCAAAGGCGCTGTAGTCCGTTATGGGCTACGGCGCCTTTCTCTTTTTTCGGCCGGAACATGCCGAATGTGAGTTGGAGGGCACCTTGGTACACAGCACGCCTGAGGCGGAAAGCTTTGTGCCGGGGGTGCCGAAAACTCCCTGCTCATGAACAAAGGAAACGGAGGCAAATGTATGACAGAGCGTGTGGATCAGTATTTCGGGTGTTCTGTGTTCAACGATGCGATGATGCGTCAGTATCTTCCCAAAGATACCTACCGGGAACTCAAGCAGACCATCAAGGAAGGGAAGGAACTCAACCTTGCCATCGCCAATGTGGTCGCTCATGCCATGAAGGAATGGGCGCTGAGCAAGGGAGCCACCCATTTCAGCCATTGGTTCCAACCCATGACCGGCATTACCGCCGAGAAGCATGAAGGTTTCATTTCCCCGGCCAAGGATGGCTCGGCTATCCTGGAATTCAGCGGCAAGGAATTGATCAAGGGAGAGCCGGATGCATCCTCCTTCCCCTCCGGCGGTCTCAGAGCAACCTTTGAGGCCCGTGGGTATACTGCCTGGGACCCTTCCAGTTACGCATTCATCAAGGAAAACACCCTGTGCATCCCTACCGCCTTCTGTTCCTACAGCGGCGAGGTCCTGGACAAGAAAACACCCTTGCTCCGTTCCATGGAGGCCATCAACACCCAGGCCCTGCGCATTCTCAAGCTTTTCGGCAAGACCGAAGTAAAGCGGGTGGTGACTACCGTTGGTCCTGAACAGGAATACTTCTTGATCGACAAGAGCTTGTACCTGAAGCGCAAAGATCTCATCAATACCGGTCGTACCCTCATCGGGGCACGTCCTCCGAAAGGTCAGGAGATGGAAGACCATTACTTCGGAAACCTGAAGAGCAGGGTCTCCGCCTTCATGCGCGAATTGGATGAGGAGTTGTGGAAGCTGGGTATTTTTGCGAAAACCGAGCACAATGAAGTCGCCCCTTCACAGCATGAGCTTGCTCCCATCTTCACCACCAGCAACATTGCCGTCGACCACAACCAGTTGACCATGGAGATGATGAAGAAGATTGCCGATCGCCATGGATTGGTCTGTCTGTTGCACGAGAAACCGTTTGCCGGGGTAAATGGTTCAGGCAAGCACAACAACTGGTCCATTTCCACCGATACCGGTTTCAACCTGCTTGAACCGGGCGACAACCCAAAGGACAATGCGCAGTTTCTGCTGTTTTTGGTGGCGGTCATCGCCGCAGTCGACGAATACCAGGATCTGCTCAGAGTCTCGGTGGCAAGTGCGGGCAACGACCATCGCTTGGGAGCAAACGAAGCTCCGCCTGCCATCGTATCCATGTTCCTCGGTGAGGAGTTGACAGGAATTTTGGATGCCTTGGCT
This sequence comes from Sphaerochaeta sp., assembly GCF_050256055.1. Classification (NCBI taxonomy): domain Bacteria; kingdom Pseudomonadati; phylum Spirochaetota; class Spirochaetia; order Spirochaetales; family Sphaerochaetaceae; genus Sphaerochaeta; species Sphaerochaeta sp. The sequence goes on from NZ_JBFWIJ010000012.1 coordinate 55,084, forward strand.
GAAGGCACCGATTGCCCCAACAAGGCCCGTACTTCGATGCTGTTGGGAGTCAGTCTGCTGCCTCCATTCCCCAAGGATACCACTGACCGCAACCGTACCAGTCCGTTTGCGTTCACGGGAAACAAGTTTGAGTTCAGGATGCTTGGCTCTTCCTTCTCGGTTTCCGGTCCTAATTTTGTGCTCAATACGATCATAGCCGACAAGCTTGCGTTGTTCGCCGACCAGCTTGAAGGTGCAAAGGATTTCTCCGCCTCCTTGTCCTCCTTGGTGAAGGATACCTATCGCAAGCATCGTCGCATCGTATTCAATGGGAACAACTATGCACCGCAGTGGGTGGAGGAAGCCAAGGCTAGAGGACTTTCAAATCTCCAGTCCACCGTCGATGCCCTTCCTGCATTCATCTCGAAGAAGAGTATTGCACTCTTCTCAAAATTCTCAGTCCTAAGCGAAACGGAAATCCACAGCCGGTACGAGATCGTCATGGACAACTATGCCAAGACGATCAACATCGAGGCGCTCACTTTGGTGGACATGGTCCGTAAGCAGATTCTTCCTTCCCTCAGTGCCTTTACCGGTGCATTGGCGAAAACGGTGACCGACAAACTCAATGCGGTACCGTCTTTGGCGCTCTCCTATGAGAAACAGAGTATCGCCGAGTTGAGTCGACTCACCGATTCCCTCCAGGCTTTTGTGATTGCCTTGGAGGAGAAGACTCTCCAAGCCAGGATGATCTGCCAGATTACCGAAGCCGCCCGGTTCTATCATGAGCAGGTAATCCCTGCCATGGCTGAAGTCCGTTCGGTCTGTGATGCGGCGGAATTGATGACGAGTGAAGCCTTCTGGCCGATTCCGACCTATGAACAATTGCTGTATTCTGTCTAATTATCTCGCTCTCGACTCCTCCTCCTCGAACCTCCTTGCGTATTTGCAGGGAGGTTCCCTATTGCAGTGACTTGGATTCATGCTAGAGTAGGGAAGGTCTTCATGCAAATTTCAGGAGGTGGCATGTACCAAGACGATCTTGCCGGTCTAACCTTCTCATTGTTCAACACTATCCCCGACCCATTCTTCGTGATCAGCGAGGACGGAACCTACCTTGAGGTGTTCGGAGGGACGGAGCGGTCGTTGTATGACGACGGAAGACCGCTGAAAGGCAAAAACATCTATACGTTCATGCCCCGGGACTTTGCAGACTTCTTTATGGAGCAGGTCCGGTTCACCATGCAAATCAAGGCCCTGAATACGTTCAATTACAAATTGGAGACCGATCGAGTACAGCTTCCGATCTTCGAGGGGCCGGGTGGGGTGCAGTGGTTTGAAGCCAGGATGTATCCGTTGGAGAAACCCTACCAGGGCAAACGGGCGGTAACGGTGATGCTGATCAACATCACCGAACGGCGCAATCTCCACAAGCGGTTGCAGGAGCTTTCCTATCTCGACCCGCTGACCGGTCTGTATAACCGTCGCTACTTTCTCGAACGGGTGCAGATGCACCTTCTGAATAAGTCTGAAGCGCATATCATGATCTGTGATATCGATCATTTCAAATCCATCAATGACCAGTACGGACATTTGGCAGGGGATGTGGTGCTCAAGGAATTTGCGGCGATCGCCAAAAAGGTTTTGAAGCAGAACCAGACCATCGCCCGTTTCGGAGGCGATGAGTTCGTCGTCGCCTTGACCGACATGAGTGACCGGGATGCGATGGATCTCGGGGAACGTTTGAGAAGCGAAGTGCAGGAATATGTCTTCCGGTATCAGGATCTTCAAATCAGAGCCACCATGAGCGTCGGTATCGCCCGGGTCGATGGAAATACCCTTGATGGGACGGAATTGGTCCATGATGCGGACAGAGCTCTCTATCAGGCAAAGGAAGCGGGAAGAAACTTGGTGAGGATGTTCATCAGCAAGTAAGGAGGGCTCATGGTCAATGTATTGTTCAATATTGCCTTGCTGCTCTCTTTGAGTGTGTTCTTCGCCACATATCCTTTCAGGAATCTGAAACGCCTGAACTCCCATCGGATCACAATCGGCATCATCATAGGATTTTTGGGCATTCTATTGATGCTCAACCCCTTTGTCTTGTTTGAAGGAGTGGTGTTCGATTCTCGTACCATCCTTTTGACCGTCTCGGGTATGGTGTTCGGCTTGCTGCCTACTGCCATCGGGGCGGTGATGATGGGATGCTTCCGCATCATCTATGGAGGAGGCGGAATTTGGGCCGGTCTTGCCACCATTCTCAGCAGTAGTTGCATCGGGGTGATGTGGCACCGGATTCGGTATGAGTCCATCATGGCCGAAGACCAAAGCCATGGGATAGAATACTATATGGTCGGGGTGTTCGCCCATTTGGTCATGCTTGCCTGCATGCTGCTCATGCCTTCGCCCTTGCGGTTTTCCGTGATTTCGGCCATGTCGTTTCCTATTCTGGTCTATTATCCGGTGGGTACCTATCTGTTGAGCCTGCTTCTGTTCAACCAAGCACATCGCATGCAGGCCATCACCGCTTTGGAAAAAAGCGAACGATTGTTCAAGACCATGTTTGAACAGGCCCCGATCGGAATGTCGCTTACCAATCTCACCACCGGGGCCATCAAGAACATCAATCCTGCATACCTTGCCATGCTTGGATACGAGGAACAGGAGATGCTCGCCAAGACCTGGACGGACATCACCCATCCTGATGACCTGCACCTTACCAAAGCGATCACCACCGAATTGAACAAGAAGAATCCAGGCCCCTACCAGTTTGACAAGCGGTTCATCCGCAAGGATGGAACGGTTGTTTGGGCCAATCTCTCCCTGTCCATCTTCAATGCAGACGATCCTCTTTCGGTTGAATCCCTGTGCATGACCGTAGATATCACCGAACGAAAGCTGTATGAACAGAAAATTCTCTATGCATCAGCCCATGATGAGTTGACCGGGCTGCACAACCGCTCCCACTTCGAGAACTTTGTCAGGGACCTGGTGCTTCTGCCCGGCCAATCGGTTACGGTGGCGTTCGCCGATGTGAATGGTCTGCGCATCCTCAACGAGGCATTCGGTAGGGAGGAAGGCAATCTCTTGCTCAAGCGGATCGCCCTGATCCTGGAAAAGCACCTTCGGTCCAACGATTACCTCAGTCGTGTGGGAGGAGATGAATTTGCCTTGATCCTCTTCAACCGGACCCTGGATGAGAGCGAGGCGTTGTTGGCAAGCCTCAAAGCCGAGATATCCGCCATCGAAATGATGGGTTCGGTGCATCCATCGGTCAGCTTCGGCTTATGCAGGGTGGACCGGATCTCCTTGAACGAGGCGATCAAGCAGGCGGAGAAAGATGTAGCGACCAGAAAGCTCCTGGAAAGTCCTCATATGCGGGGCAAGGCAGTGTATGCCATCATCAATACCCTGCATGAGAAAAACAAACGGGAGGAATTGCATTCCCGCAGAGTCAGTGAATTGTGTGAAACCCTCTCCCGTGCCGCAGGTATGGGGGATTTGGCTGCGGCTGAACTGCGTGTGGTCGGTCTGTTGCATGATATCGGCAAGATCGCCATCCATGAATCGGTTCTCAACAAGCAAGGCCGGCTGACCGGCGAGGAGTGGAAGGAGATGCAACGCCATGCCGAGATCGGATACCGGATCCTGAATTCGGTCGAAGACATGGCCACCTTGGCCCAATATGTGCTTGCCCACCATGAACACTATGACGGAAGCGGATATCCCAAAGGCTTGGTCGGATCGGCGATTCCCCTGCAGTCCAGGATCATCGCCATTGCCGATGCCTATGATGCCATGACTGCAGACCGTCCCTACCGCAGCAGTATTTCCAGCGAGGAGGCGGGGAGGGAAATCAAACGGAATGCAGGACGTCAGTTCGATCCGAATCTTGCCCGAATCTTTGTGACCGAGGTACTGAAAATGCCCTACGATGAGCTCTAGGCCGTTTCCTTGACAGCTGGTATGTACAGACTTAGAATAAAGATACCAGAAGGAGGTGCCTATGGGAGTCATCACCATTTCCCGTCAGATAGGTAGTGAAGGAACCTTCATTGCCAAACGTGTCGCCGAACAGCTGGGATTGTCCTTCGTGGACAAGGAAGATATCGAAAAAGTCATGTACGCCTATGGTTTCAGTGCGTTCGACGAAGTCTACAACAATAAACCCAGTTTCTGGCAACGATTCGACCAGCATCGTATGCTTACCGTCGATTTCCTGCTCACCGCCATGCGCGCGTTCGCAAAGGTAGGTGATGTGGTTCTGCTCGGTCGAGGAGGATTCGGTCTGTTCCAAGGCTATACCGACATCCTCAACATCCGGCTCAAGGCTCCGCTGGAGCTGCGCGTCCAACGCAAGCAGAAGGAATACGGCACGACGGAGGAAGCGGCAAGGAAGGCGCTGTTGGAGCAAGAGTTGGTCAGGACCTCGTTCGTACAGTCCGATCTGCAGTTCAACCAGAATGATGCCTCGCTTTTTGATCTGGTCATCGATACCGGCATCGTTCCGCCGGAAACGGCAGCACTCTGGATCGCCGATGCCTACCAGCAGTTGGTCAAACATCCGCGTCTTGACGCCAAGCGCAGCCGCGCCGACTTGGATGTGGATGGGGTATTGCTGAAACTCGTACGCACCATGCTTGGTTCGGAGGAGGGATGAACCGTACCCGCTTCGGTCGGTTGCTGTTGGTTGGAGGGACCGGTTTGTTGATCCTGCTGCTCGCATTGCCCTGTATCCTTTCAGTGGTGGTCTTGTTCCAGGAAGGGGTCATGCGATTCGATTACCTGATGACCTCTGAACTCGGCTTCGTTGCATTGTGTACAGCGTTGTTGCTGCTCTGCGGGACATTGCTGGCAAGAACCCCATATTTATTGCTGGTGATCAGTTTTCCGTTTCTTTTGGTCTCCCTGTTTTCCTTGGCCCTGCTTTCCGACCCTCCCCCGGTTTTGGCGGCTGTACTCTTGATCGTCTACAACCTGAGTTTGGTCACCTTGTTGGTCCATGGTATCCTCAGCCTCCGTTGACAGAAGCGCAAGGTATCGTGTACAGCTGAACCATGGATAGTGAAGCATTGCTTTGCAGCAAAGGGGAACTCGCCTATCTGGATATGCTGGAAAGCCTCAGGGAGGGTACTGCGCAACAGGTGCAAGCCGATGCAGGCGGGATACTGCTCTGCGTCGGGGGGACAACCTATGATGTTGCCGTCTTTGACGAGGAGGCCGTTGTCCGGTTTGCCCAGCCGTTGCTGGGAAAGGATGATCCGATCGCCGTCCATGAAGGACCGATGGTCCACTATCTCAGTGAGCAAGGGCTCAGTCATACCTTCAGCTGTATCCAAGCAGCCTACCTTGGTGCAACTCCGGTGGATGTCGATCCGTCGGCCGATATACGCATCCTTGGTGAACAGGATCTAAAGGTGGTGGTGAGCCACTACCATATGGCCGATGTCACCTATATAAAGGATCGGATTGCGCACCAGGCGATGATTGGCCTGTTTGTACAGGATCGCCTCGCCGGTTTCATCGGCCGTCACCAGGAAGGGGCCATGGGGATGCTGGAGGTTCTGCCGTCCTACCGGAGACAGGGTTTCGGACGAATCTTGGAGGGGGCGTACATCAACCTGCTTTTGAAGCAAGGCAGGATTCCCTATTGCCACGTGGTGGAAACCAATCATGCCTCACTTCGGTTGCAGCAATCGTTGGGTTTGGTATTTTCCGACCAAAAAATTCATTGGTTTAATTAATATTTATGCAGAATCTTTTGAAAATATATGCATAGATACTGGTAATAGTTCCCGATTTTTGTATAATTATACCACTATCGTCATTTGGAGGTTGGTATGCTGCACGTTGGAGTCATTGGAGCCACAGGCTACGCAGGAGCCCAACTTGTCTCCCTCCTGTCGGGACATCCGCAGGTGGAACTTGCCTATCTTGCCTCCCATTCCTATGTGGGCAGGCGGTTTTCAGATATTTATCCTTCCTTGAAGGGAGGTTGTGATTTGGTTTTGGAAGAAGAGGATCTTGAGCAGGCAAGCAAACGTTGTTCGGTTCTTTTCCTCGCGCTTCCCCATGGCCTTGCAAGCCACAAAGTAACCGAGGAAATCCTGAAGCGGTGCATCATCATCGACTTGGGAGCCGACTACCGACTGCATGACAAGGCGGTGTATGAATCGTGGTACAAGACGGAGCACGGAAGTGAAGCCCTGCTCCAAACGGCGGTCTACGGGTTGTGTGAGTTGCATCGCAGTGCCATTGCAGGTGCAAACCTCATCGCCAACCCCGGTTGTTACACCACCTGCAGCATCCTGACGCTCGCCCCCTTGGTGGGGGAAGGTCTGGTGAATCCCTCCACTCTGATCATCGACAGTGCCAGCGGGGTCAGTGGAGCGGGGAGGAGCGAAAAGCTCGACTCGCTGTTTTGTGAATGCAACGAATCCTACAAGGCGTACGGGGTGACCAATCACCGCCATACGCCGGAGATTGAACAGGAACTGAGCCTGCTCAACAAAGAGCCTTTGGTGGTTCAATTCACCCCCCATCTGGTTCCGATGAACCGGGGGATCCTCTCCACCTGCTATGCAAACCTCAAAAGCGGGGTCGGGGAAGCAGATATTGAATTCGCCTATCGCACCTGGTATGGAAACGAGCCATTCATTCGATTGACCGGTTCTCTGCTTCCGGAAACCCGATTCGTTCGGGGAACGAATACCTGTGCCATCGGTTGGAAGGTCGACAAGCGGACAAGCCGGGTGATCGCCATCGGAGCGATCGACAATCTGATCAAAGGCGCCGCCGGACAGGCGGTGCAGAACATGAATATCCGGTGCAACCTGGACGAAGGCCTCGGTCTTCCATCCACGGTGGCCAATCCCCTCTAGGAGGAGCCTATGCAGATCATTGACGGCGGAATAACGGCAAGTGTTGGTTTTTCAGCCAACGGCATCGCCTGTGGGTTGAAAAAACGGAAGAAGGATCTTGCCCTGGTGGTCAGCCAGACTCCCTGCAGCTTTGCAGGTTCCTTCACCACGAACTTGGTTAAGGCAGCTCCGGTGCTCTGGGACCAGCATCTGGTCTCTACCTCGGAAACGGTGCAGGCTCTGGTGGTCAACAGTGGGAATGCCAATGCCTGTACCGCAGCACAAGGCGAAGAGGATACCAAAAGCATGGCTTCCCATGTTGCCGCCTTGTTGTCCCTGCAAGCTGAACAGGTGTTGGTTTGTTCGACCGGGGTCATCGGAGTTCCCCTTCCCATGGACAAGGTCCTAACGGGGATCGATCTGTGTGCGAAAGGCTTGGCAACCGGTCGTGAGGCTGCCTCTGATGCCGCCCAGGCCATTTGTACCACCGATACATTCACCAAGGAGGTTGCCGTCAGTCTTACCATTGAAGGTAAAACGGTGCATATCGGGGGTATGGCGAAAGGATCGGGGATGATTCATCCCAACATGGCCACCATGCTCAGTTTCATCACCACCGATGCCGTCATACAAAAGGATGTGCTGCAGACATTGCTTGGATCCTCGATCATCGACACCTACAATATGATCAGTGTCGATGGCGATACATCCACCAACGACACGGTTTTGGTCCTGGCCAACGGCATGAGCAAGACTGCTTCCCTCTCGCCGTCCCACCCTGAATGGGAAAGCTTCACCAAAGCATTTTTATATGTCCACACCGAACTTGCCAAGGCGATCGTTCGTGACGGAGAGGGGGCGGGTAAGTTCCTTGAGGTGACGGTGCAGGGGGCGAAGGACAAGCAGACTGCCCAAACGCTTGCACGCAGCGTCATCACCAGCAACCTGGTCAAGACAGCCTTCTTCGGCAGTGATGCAAACTGGGGAAGAATTCTCTGTGCCATGGGCTACAGCGGTTCGGTTTTCAACCCGAACGGCTTGGACCTGTTCTTCAGTTCTTCCAAGGGGACGATCCAGGTGGTCGAACAGGGAGTACCGGTGGCCTTTGATGAAAAGTTGGCGAAGACGATTCTTCTGGAACGGGAGGTGACCACTACCGCCCGGCTGCAGGATGGCGAAGGGGAAGGGACAGCCTGGGGTTGCGACCTTTCCTATGAATACGTGCGGATCAATGGAGATTATAGAAGCTGATGCAATACAAGTTGGAAACAGAGATCGGCAAGGCTGAGGTACTTATCGAAGCCATTCCGTACATCAGACGGTTTGCCGGCAGCATCGTGGTCGTCAAATACGGTGGGTCCGCCATGATCGATGAGAAACTCAAGAAATCGGTCATCCAGGATATCGCCATGATGAAATACATCGGCCTCAAACCGGTGGTTGTCCATGGGGGCGGCAAGGAGATAACCTCCTTGCTGGACCGTCTGGGCAAGAAAAGTGAGTTCCTGGACGGACTCAGGGTCACCGATGAAGAGACTGCCAAGGTTGCGGAGATGGTGCTTTCCGGCTCGATCGGCAAGGCTTTGGTGGATGAGCTGGAGAGCGTAGGCATCAGTTCGGTCGGTATCAGCGGCAAGGATGGCAGAATGCTTCTGTGTTCCAAGAAACTCGATGAGAAGGGCCGGGATCTTGGATTCGTCGGGCAGATCGATACGGTGGACACCTCTCTTCTGGATACCCTTCTGGCCAACAATTTTGTACCGGTAATTTCCCCGGTGGGTGTCGATATGCAGGGCAATACCTACAACATCAATGCAGATTATGCCGCCAGTGCGATTGCGGGGTCGCTTTCCGCCCAGAAATTGATCTTCCTCACTGATGTCGAGGGAATTCTCCGGGACAAGGATGACCCTTCCACGATTCTGAGGACCCTCAGCCGGGAGCAGGCGCTTTCCTTTCTCGCCGATGGGACGATCAAGGGTGGCATGATCCCGAAGGTCCAATGCTGTCTGGATGGTCTGGACAAAGGGGTCCAGAGTGTACACGTCCTTGATGGACGGCTTCCGCACACCATCCTGCTGGAAATCTTCACTGCCAAAGGCGTGGGCACAATGGTCACCAAGGAGGAACGCACATGAGCATGCAAGCATCGATTCTGCAGGGCAAGCAGTATATATTGGATACCTACAGCCAGGTACCGGTGGTCTTTTCTTCCGGACAGGGCATGTATCTCGTCGATGAAGAAGGGGATCGGTACCTGGACTTCGTCGGCGGCATCGCCGTCAACGCACTCGGCTATCATGATCCCGGCTTGACCAAGGCGATCGAAGGGGTGTTGGAGAGGGGCCTGCTGCACTGTTCGAATCTCTACTACAACAGCGAAGCGGTGGCTGCAGCCAAAGCGCTGTGCCAGCTGGGTGGGATGGATCGTGTCTTCTTCTGCAACAGCGGGGCGGAGGCGAACGAGGCGGCTCTCAAGCTTGCCCGCAAGTTCGGCCATCAAAGCAGTCCGGTTCGCAGTGGGATCATTTCCATGGTGCATTCCTTTCATGGCAGGACCTACGGTGCCATCACAGCGACCGGTCAGGAAAAATACCACAAGAATTTCGACCCGCTTCCCCAAGGGTTCAGCTACGCACAGTTCAACGACCTTGCGAGCGTGGAGGCATTGGTCAAGGACGATACCTGCGCCATCATCGTGGAACCTGTACAGGGAGAGGGTGGCATCATTCCCGCTGATCCCCAGTTTCTTGCAGGGCTGCGCACACTCTGTGATGCCCACAACCTGTTGTTGATCTACGACGAGGTGCAGTGCGGGATGGGCCGCAGCGGCAAACCCTTCGCCTACCAGGCGTATGGGGTGAAACCCGATGTGCTGACCACCGCCAAGGCTTTGGCCGGAGGTATTCCAGCAGGGGCGATGCTTACCTGCGGCAAAGCGAATCAGATTTTCGCTCCCGGTGATCATGCTTCCACGTTCGGTGGCAATGCCTTGGCAATGGCGGGGGTGAATGAAATGGTCAGACGCCTTGGGAATCCTGCGTTCACCGATCATGTCCAACAGATGGGCGAGTATCTGAGGAGCAAGCTTGCTGAACTGGTGGTCGCCTATCCGAAACTCTGTACTGCGGTCAGGGGTCTCGGCCTGATCAACGGCCTGGTGTTGACCATTCCCCCACGGACCATTGTCGATGCATGTTTCGAGCAAGGTTTGCTGGTAGCCAGCGCGGGCTATGATGTCCTCCGCTTCGTTCCTCCATTGGTGGTGGAACGCAAGGATATCGATCAGGCAATCGAGATTGTCCGGAAGGCTCTTGCATCTTTGGCCTGAAGCCGGTAGTATCGTTCCAAGAACAAAGGCGTTCCTTACCTACGGGGGAGGAACGTCTTTTTGATTATCCGGAGGTATTCAGGATGTGTGGATTTGTAGGTATGTTTGACATTCGCTCAGGTTCCTCAGCCCTCCGCTCCCAGGTTTTGACGATGTCGCGCAAGATTCGTCATCGGGGACCGGATTGGTCCGGGGTATTTGCATCAGAAAAGACGATCATCAGCCATGAACGGCTGGCCATCGTCGACCCGTTGTCGGGAGGTCAACCGCTGTACAGCAAAGACAGGAATCTGGTGCTCGCGGTCAATGGAGAAATCTACAACCACAAGGAGATACGCAAACGGTATGCGAATTCCTATGAATTCCAGACCCAAAGTGACTGCGAAGTGATCCTTGCCCTTTATCAGGACAAAGGACCCGATTTCCTGGAAGAATTGAATGGTATTTTCGCCTTCGCTCTGTACGACCAGCAGAAGGATGTCTATCTCATCGCCCGTGACCATATCGGGATCATCCCCTTGTACCAGGGATGGGATGATGAAGGGAGGTACTATGTGGCCAGCGAGTTGAAGGCGCTTGAGGGGGTGTGTTCCTCAATCGAGCTCTTTCTGCCCGGCCAATACTTCTATAGTCCCGATGGAAAGCCCAAGCAGTGGTATGCACGAAGTTGGACCAGCTACGATGCGGTCAAGGACCACGGTGGTACGATCGAGGAAGTCAGGACGGCACTCGAAGCGGCGGTAAAGCGCCAGTTGATGAGCGATGTACCCTACGGAGTCTTGCTCTCCGGTGGGTTGGATAGTTCCATCATTGCCGCCATTACCGCAAAATATGCGGCCAAGCGGGTCGAATCGGATGACCAGGAAACTGCTTGGTGGCCTCGCCTGCATTCCTTTGCCATCGGGCTGGAGGGCTCTCCGGACCTGAAGGCGGCCAGGATTGCCGCCGATTACTTGAAGACGGTGCATCATGAGGTGCATTTCACCATTCAGGAAGCATTGGACGCCATCAGTGATGTCATCTATCATCTGGAAACCAGTGACATCACTACGGTCAGGGCGGCGACCCCGATGTATTTGCTGGGCAGGGTCATCAAATCCATGGGGATCAAGATGGTGCTCAGCGGGGAAGGAAGCGATGAGCTTTTCGGGGGGTATCTGTACTTCCATAAGGCACCCAATGCCAAGGAATTCCATGAGGAGACGGTACGCAAGCTTTCCAAACTCCATCTGTATGATTGCCTCAGGGCGAACAAATCGCTTGCTGCCTGGGGTGTGGAGGGAAGGGTTCCCTTCCTGGACAAGGAATTCATCGATGTGGCGATGAACCTCAACCCCGATTTGAAGCTCTGTCCCATCATCGGGGAGAACAAGCGTATTGAAAAGTGGATTCTCCGTGAGGCATTCAAGGATTATTTGCCCAAGGAGATCGTCTGGAGGCAGAAGGAGCAGTTCAGTGATGGGGTCGGGTACAATTGGATCGATACGCTGAAGCAGTTAACCGGCAGTCTGGTCACCGATGAGCAATTCGCCCTTGCCGCCAAGCGATTTCCCATTCATACACCTGCCACGAAGGAAGAATATTACTACCGAAGCATCTTTGCCTCACACTTTCCCAGTGAGAGTGCGGCCCGGTGTGTTCCACGGGAAGATTCGGTGGCTTGTTCAACGGCGACGGCTCTTGCTTGGGATTTGTCCTTCAGGCAGATGAATGAACCAAGCGGTCGTGCTGTGGCCGGGGTCCACGCCGATGCCTATGCAACATAACCTTTGAGCAGTGTTTTGAGTACACCGAGGGTCCCTTGGCCAGAAAGGATCGAGAGACCCAAGGTGATGAATACCACAGGGATCAAGAGGGAAGCAAAGCGGGCGAGTAGTTGCTGGATGTGTCGTTGGTTGGCCAACAGGTATCCGGCAGACCAGAAGAGCAGAGCCATGAGCAGGAAAGTCAGGACCATCACGATCCAGGCAACTTGGGTCAAGGTGGTGAACCAAGGGATGTAGATGGCCAGGTTGTCTGAGCCACTGGCGATGGTGACCAGCAGGGCGGTACGCACCAGTTTCTGTTCTTGGAAGGTGATGCTTGCTTCGTTTTTTTCTTTCTTGCCCCTGAGTTCCTTGATGCCCAGTACGATGGGCAGCAGTCCGAGCAGTCCGATGTATTCCGGTTTAAGGAGTCGACCCGTTAGATAGGATCCAACCAGGCTGATGGCGACCAACACTCCTATTCCCGACAGATGTCCCAGGAGAATGGCGATTCTTTCCCCTTTTTTCTTGGCTTGGGAGTGGAAGAGGATGAGCAGGACCAAATCATCGATGCTGGTGGAAATATACACCACAGCCGACTGAAGCGCGATTGCGTACATATACAAGCCATAGTCAAAGAGGACGGGATTTTAGTCAAGAGGAATTGACTTAAGGTAACCTGTTACCTATAATAGGTAACAGGTTACCCAGTAGGAGGGGTTTCATGGATACGGATGCAATGAAAGCGGAGTTGTTCGGAACGTTGTTCATTTTGGCCAATCGTCTGCAGGTTCTCGGGGACCTGTTGGATTCGTCGGTGAGTACCAAGCAGTGGTTACTGCTGGCGGTACTGCTGAAATGCCCAAAGCAGCAGAGTACACTCAGCAATCTGGCTTCCCAGATGGGAACCAGTCGACAAAATGTGAAGAAAATGGCACAGATCCTGGAACAACGGGGCTTTCTCAAACTTCAGCGTCCTGCGTCGGACAAACGGTCGGTGGTGCTTTCTCCTACCCAGGCATGCTTGGACCACCTGACGGCGCGATTTCCGCTGGAACAGCAGTTCATCGAGCAATTCTTCCAAGGGTTTGCGTATGAACAACTGGAGGAGCTTCATCGCGGATTCGGCCGATGGATGCACAATCTGATGGAGATGGAAACAGGAAATGCGAGGGAGGAGTAGGATGTTGTGGGTTCTTGGTGGTTTGATCGGGTTGGTGTTGGTGGTCTTGGGTTTTCTGTTGATTCCCCCTTCCCGGGTGCAACGTCGGTTTGCGGCTTTGGAGCAGTCATTCATCTCTCGGTTGGGATCGAGTGAGGGCGTGTTCACCCTTGAGGATATCGCACATCTTCCTCCGGTCGTACAGGCGTTCTATACGAACGGCGGGTATATCGGGAAACCGAAGATGACCGGTCTGAAGGCATCCTTTTCCAAGGTTTCCTTTTCCTTGGGACAGAACAAACCCACCATTCCCATCATCTACACCCAACTCAATGGGGTGAAGACGATCGAACGATATGCCCACATTGACGCCCGTATGTATGGGCTCCCCTTTGAGGGGCTCGATTCCTTTTCTGCAGGAATCGGTTCCATGGAAGGGTATCTTGCCAAGCAGCTTCGTCTGTTCAACCAAACAGGCGACTATATGGACAAGGCTTGTTTGGTCACCTACCTCGCCGAGGCGTTTTTCCTCCCGACGGTCGGTCTCTCTGATGCCATTTGCTATGAACAGCTTGATGCGTATACGGTGCGGGCGACGATCAGGGCATTCGACATGGAGGCAAGTGGGGTATTCACTTTCTCGGAGAACGGACAGATGCTTGCGTTCACTACCAACGACCGTATGGCGGCGTCCTTGGACGGCAAGCTCGAACAGATTCCGTGGACGGCAGAGTGCAGTGACTACACGAAGCAGGATGGAATTTGGGTGCCTTCCCGCCTGAAGGCAACCTGGCACTACCCGCAAGGGGATCTGGTGTACTTCGATGGTACCGAGGTGCAGGTGACCTATTATTATTGATGCGTTCAGGAGAACAGCTTCGCCGCCAGGAGGCCTTGGATGAGGGAGCGGTTTTCCGAAAGTATCAGATTGTGGTCTATGCTCAACTGCGCAAGATGCTTTGGTTGGGCGGACTCGATCGTCCGTTCCAATGCCATTACGGTGTAATACCCCTGAAGCGTGGGGCTTTGGTCGATGACTGCCGAAAGAACGCGTGTTTTCAGGTGCCTGGTCGCTGCATGGTCCAGATCATGGACCACGGTGATCAAAGCCGAGGTATCGACGGTTTCCAAGGCTTTGAGAAATTCAGTGTTGAAGGCCGGGATCAGGTACATCGCCTGAACCTTCGGTTGATAGGCTTGCACCAAATCCTTGATTTGGCTGTCTTGGTATCCGACCTGCAACTTGGTGTCGAAATATTGGACATGTACGGTGATGTCGGGGAAACTGCGATTCATCAGATCAAGGAACCCTTCCATCCGCATCTTGTTGATGTTTGGATGCTCGCTGATGGTCTGGTCTTCCTCATAACACTGCAATACGAGCACTTCTTTCTTGGGTGACAATTGTAACGCCCGTGCAATGAAATCCGCAGCCAGCCTGCCTCCAGCTGCATAGTCACATCCGACATAGCACAATCGATTGCTTTGTGGGGCGTCGATATTGAAGGTGACGAAGGGAATTTTGGCCTGCTCGATGCGGTTCAGGATGGCTTGCATGTCATACTTGCGTTGGTTTACCAAGCCTATGGCATCCACTCCGTTCTGCAATTCCTCTTCCAACTTGGCCAGATACGTCTGGGTATCGCGTTCGGGAATCCGATGATAATGGACTTCATAGTTGAAAGGTTTGAGCTGTTTGGCTGCCACATTCACGCCTTTTCCTATTTCATCCCAGAAATAGACGGGAAGTGTGGAGGAAAACAGGGCGATGGTACGGGTGGTGTTGCGCACCAACACCTGGCTCGCCCGGTGTGGTTCATAACCGGTTTGTTCTGCATAGGCAAGAATTTTTTGCTTCAGCTGTTTGGAGACATACCCGGTATTGTTGAGTGCACGGCTTACCGTCATGTAGGAAATGCCCAACTGTTTTGCAATTTCTTTCTGTGTAAGTCCCATACTTCCTCTACCCATGCATCCAATAGCAACAATATTCTCATATGAATGAATTCATTGACAACCATACTACCGTATGTTATACGTATAACATACCACAGTATTTGGACCTAGATATCAAAAAAGGAGAATTGGTATGAAAAAACTACTGGTAGTGACCTGTGTGCTTCTATTGGTCCTCGGCTCATTGTCTGCTGCAGGACAAAAGGAAGCTGCTTCACCAAATGTGACCTTGAATGTATTGTTCTACAGCCCTGAACTGGCGGATCAGTACAACGACATGGTAGCGGCGTACAAAGCCGAAACGGGT
Source organism: Sphaerochaeta sp. (assembly GCF_050256055.1). Taxonomy (NCBI): domain Bacteria; kingdom Pseudomonadati; phylum Spirochaetota; class Spirochaetia; order Spirochaetales; family Sphaerochaetaceae; genus Sphaerochaeta; species Sphaerochaeta sp. The sequence continues at coordinate 70,424 of NZ_JBFWIJ010000012.1, forward strand.
GTCACCCTGGACATCACGGTACTGCAGACCGACTATCGTTCGGTGCTGACCAGCCGTCTGAACAGCGGGGATGTTCCCGACATCTTCATGAGCAGCGCCTATGCAGACAATTCCACCTACAAGGATTATGTCTATGATTTGACGAATGAGGACTTCATCAAACAGATCGAGCCTTCCGCCCTGCAGGGTGTTACAGTCAATCAGAAGGTGACCGGCTATCCGTTCCTCGTCCAGTCCCACTCCTTCATTTACAACAAGAAGGTGTTCCGAGACAACGGCATAACCACTCTTCCCAAGACGCTGGCTGAATTCGAGGCTGTTGCCAAGAAACTGCAGGCCAATGGTGTGCAACCGTTCGCCACCGGCTTCAAGGAATTCTGGGTACTGCCGCAGACTGCGTGGCAGGCGATCGCAAACGTACCGGTTGACCAGTATGGTGGATATGAGAATTTTGTAGGTATGCTGAATTCGGGTAAGCTCAAGTTCAAGGACATTCCTCAGATGAGCCAGGTGTTTGACTTGTTGGATCTGATCAAGCAGTACGGCGGGCCAAAGCCGAATGAATCGGATTTCAATGATCAGACGTCTGCCTTGGCCACCGGCAAGGTAGCCATGATCCATCAGGGCAACTGGGCTGAGGATTCCATTAGAAAGACCAATCCGGATGTGGAACTTGGATTCTTGGTGGGACCGACCGGAAACGATGCGAAGAGTGCCGGCATCATGTTTGATTCAAACCAGACCATCCGTATTGCGAAGGACAGCAAGAACCTGCAGGCCGCCCTTGATTGGCTGCGTTGGCTGACCACCAGTGAGTACGGAAAGAACTGGATTCCGGGCAAGGTGAAGCAGCTTTCCCCGATCATCGGTGCAGCTGCTCCTGAATCCCAGATTGCACAGGAGACCTCTTCGTTGCTTGCTTCAGGAACCGTAGGATATCCTTGGTTCTACCAGATGTTCCCCACCGGAACCGAGCAGCAGCTGGGCGCCATCCTGCAGGGGTATTGTGCAGGACTGACCAACCGCAGCCAAACGCTGGATGCGCTTGATGCCGCATATGCAAAAATTGCAAAGGCAGCACAGTAATTCAATCCTTCTTCGAACGTGGCCGGAATACGATTCCGGCCACATAAGGGGACAGCATGACACCACGTGCACGTAAGCAAATGAACCGGGCAATGGTCTTCGGATTCTTCACCGTACCGGCGCTTCTGGCGATACTCATCTCCGTTGAAATTCCGTTTATCATGAGTGTGGTCTCCTCCTTCACCAAATGGAACGGACTGGATCGGGTCCAGACTTTCATCGGTCTGGCAAACTACAAGGAATTGTTTCTCGATGATCTGGATATGTGGAAAGCATTCGGGTTCACCCTCCGCCTCACCATCGGCAGCGTGGTGATCACCAATCTGCTTGCCCTGTTGCTGGCAGTGATTCTGGACAGCAATCTGGTCGGCAGGAATGCGCTTCGGGCGGCATTCTATGTGCCGAACATCATCAGTTTGATTATTATCGGCTATATCTGGCGGTTCATATTCTCAGCCGGATTCGAGTCGTTTTTCCAAAAAACCGGGCTTCCTTTTTTCATGTTCAGCTGGCTCGGTGATGTAAAGTTGGTCTATTTCAGTGTGTTGATGGTTTCCATCTGGCATTCGCTCGGATTCTATCTGGTTGTGTATATCGCAGGGTTGCAAACAGTCCCCCGCGACTTGATCGAGGCTTCCATGATCGATGGGGCCAACCGCGTGAAACGGTTCTTCCGCATAACCCTGCCTCTAATCATGCCTGCGGTCACCGTCAGCGTATTCCACTCACTGTCCAACGGGTTGAAGGCGTTCGATGTAATCTTCAGCCTTACCAACGGCGGGCCCGGCAACACCACGACCACCATCGCCTTGGATATCTATCGCACTGCCTTCGTGATCAATCGGTTCGGTTACGGCACGGCCAAGTCGGTCATTTTGTTCCTCATGATCCTTGTGCTCTCCATTTTTCAGGTTCGCATGTTCAAGCAACGGGAGGTGGAGGTATGAGACGTCGTACGCTTTGGTCCTTGCTTCCTTCGCTTCTGCTCACGTTGGTCGCAATCGGATATCTGTATCCGTTGTTTCTGGTGGTCATCAATTCCTTCAAAACCTTCAGCGAGATCACCAGCAACGTACTGGCTTTCCCCACTACGTTGGTCTGGAAGAATTTTCAGAATGCGTTCCGCATCATGGAATATCCCCGATACTTTCTCAATACCTTGCTTGCCACAGCAGTGGGCGTATGTGGGGTGGTGGTGGTCAGTTCCCTTGCCGGCTACAAGCTTTCCCGTACCAAGACCCGCTACAGCTTTGTCATGTTCATGGTCCTGATCGCTCCCATGATGATTCCCTTTCATTCCTTCATGATTTCCTTGGTGAAGGTCGCCAAGCAATTGCATTTGATCGGTTCCCCCTTGGGGTTGGGCATCTTGTATTGGGGGCTTGGAGCATCATTGGCTTTGTTCATGTACCACGGGGCGGTGAAATCGGTACCGCAGGAATTGGATGACTGTGCGCTCATCGATGGTGCATCCCCCTTCCGAGCCTTCTTCCAGATCATCTTCCCCTTGCTCCAGCCGGTGACCGTTTCGGTTATCGTCATCAATACGATGTGGATGTGGAATGATTTTCTGCTTCCCCTGCTGGTGCTCAGTGGATCGAAGAAATCCCTCACGCTGCAACTGGCGGCTTACAATTTCTTCGGCTTGTACAAAGTCGAGTGGAACTATGCGATGGCAGGGGTGTTGCTTACGATCCTTCCTGCCGTAATCTTCTATCTGAGTCTGCAACGGTACATTATCAAGGGTATGGTAGCAGGAGCGGTCAAAACCTGACCAAGGGAGAATCATCATGAAATATAGGGACGGTTATTGGAACATCCGTACAAATGTTCAGCTCTTGAACAAGGTTGATATCGTTGATGTGCACCAGGAAGCGGGAACCTTGACCATCTATACGGCTGCCAAGCGGATAGATAAGCGGGGTGCTACGTTGAATACCCCGATGCTCACCACAGTAGTCTCATCCCCGTTGCCCGATGTATTGCATGTCCGTTCCTACCATTTCAAAGGGGCATTGGATCGAGGACCGCATTTTTCATTGCAACCCGACCAACACAAGCAGATGATCATCGAGCAAATGGGAACCGCGTATACCGTACGATCAGGTGAGCTTTCCCTTAGCGTCGGGGACAGCGGCCCTGCCGACCTTTCGTTTTTCTACCAGGATCGACTTTTGACCACATCATCAGGCCAACTGAGCGGGCATGCTGTCCTCGACGGGCAGGATGCATACCAATTGGAATACCTCAGCCTTGGAGTAGGGGAAACCATCTATGGTCTGGGGGAACGGTTCACCCCGTTTGTGAAGAATGGACAGGTTGTGGATATCTGGAATGAGGATGGTGGTACCAGCAGCGAGCAGGCGTACAAGAATATACCTTTCTATCTTTCCAGCAGGGGGTACGGGGTATTGGTGGCAAATCCCGGGAGAGTCTCCTTTGAGGTGGGATCGGAAGTGGTGACCTCGGTTCAGTTTTCCGTCCCCGGACAATGCCTTGATTACTATGTAATCGGGGCAAAGAGCCTGAAGGATGTGCTTGGCAAGTATACCGAGTTGAGCGGTAGGCCGGCTTTGGTGCCTGCTTGGTCCTTCGGGTTGTGGCTGACCACCTCGTTTGTGACGTCCTATGATGAGCAGACCGTCAATCGTTTCATCGATGGTATGGCTGAACACAAGATTCCTTTGCACGTATTCCATTTTGATTGTTTCTGGATGGAGGCGTTCCAATGGGTCGATTTCACTTGGGATGCAAAGCAATTCAGTGATCCTCCGGCTATGCTTGCTCGTCTGCATTCACGGAACCTGAAGGTCTGTGTATGGATAAACCCGTATGTTGCACAAAAATCAGCCTTGTTTGATGAAGGCCTTGCCAACGGATATTTGGTGCATAACCTAGACGGGAGTGTATGGCAATGGGATCGATGGCAGGCAGGGATGGGGTTGGTGGATTTCACCAATGCGGATGCCGTGCGGTGGTATCAAGGGAAACTGAAAGCGTTGTTGGATATGGGGGTCGATACCTTCAAGACGGACTTTGGTGAGCGCATTCCCACCTCGGTGCAGTATGCTGACGGCTCGGACCCGATGAAGATGCATAATTACTACACGTATCTGTACAACAAAGCGGTGTTTGAACTCTTGGAGCAGGAACGGGGAACCGGTGATGCGTTGGTGTTCGCACGTTCCGCTACGGTTGGAGGCCAAAAGTTCCCCGTACATTGGGGCGGTGACTGCTCGGCGACCTATGAGTCTATGGCAGAAAGTCTTCGCGGTGGGTTGTCCCTTTCCTTGTCAGGCTTCGGCTATTGGAGTCATGATATCGGAGGGTTCGAAAAGCGTGCCACCCCCGATTTGTTCAAACGTTGGATCGCCTTCGGCCTGCTCTCCTCCCACAGCAGGCTGCATGGCAATGAATCCTATCGGGTTCCTTGGGACTTCGACGAACAATCCAGTGAGGTCCTCAAGTACTTCGTTGAACTCAAATGCAGCTTGATGCCTTATTTGTTCCATCAGGCGTGCGATGCACATGTACATGGATTGCCGATCATGCGGGCCATGGTCCTGGAGTTTCCGGATGATCCGGTCTGTGCTTTTTTGGACAGACAGTATTGTCTTGGTGAGCATGTATTGGTTGCTCCTGTTTTCCAGGATGATGGGAAGGTTTCGTACTATCTGCCCAAGGGGAGATGGACGCATCTGTTGAACAATCGGGAGGTATCCGGTGGTTCATATCAGAGCGAGGTGTACGACTACTTCAGTCTTCCGCTCTTTGTTCGGCCGAACAGTATCCTTGCCATCGGCAGCGAACATGCAAAGCCCGATTATGACTATGCGGATCAGGTAACATTCCATGTGTTTGCTCTGGAAGAGGGTGCCCGTGCAACGGCGGTTCTGAACGATCTTGGGGGAGCGGTGAAGGCAATCTGTACCGTCACGCATGCCCATGGATCCTATCAGGTACGCATTGAGGGGACGATCGGAAGCTGGGCGGTATGCCTGCGTAATATCCAAGCAGTTCAATCCACCGACCAAGGAAGGGTTGCTTTTTCTCCGGACGGGGTGGTGGTTCAGCTGACATCCGAGCAAAAGGCATGTACCATCAGAATTTGAGGGAGTTGGTCGCAAGCAGAATCGAATGTGGTATGTTGCATTGTTTCGGGGGCTTAATGTCGGGGGGAATCATCGAATCGCCATGGGTGATCTGCGACAATGCTTTTGGGAACTGGGCCTAAAGCAGGTACAGACCTATATCCAAAGCGGTAATGTGCTTTTTGCCTCCGATGCGGTAAAAATGGATCTGGAGCAGACCATCGGCCATGCGTTCCAAAAGCGTTTCGGATTCGCAAGTGAGGTCATGCTGCGCAGCAAAAGGGAGCTTGGCTTTCTGATCGAACAGCTTCCGTTTTCCCCACAACAGGTGCTGCAAGCCGAGACTGCTGATGACAAGGTCGAGCATCTGTATGTCTATTTTCTTGATCAGGGTCCCACAAAGGAACAGCTGGAAGCAATCATGCAAGGATATGAAGGCCCTGACCGCATGCAGGCAGGGGAGCAGGAACTCTACCTGCTGTTCCAAAAAAGTATCCGCGTGTCCAATCTAGCTGCGCGTACCGCAAGGGTTTTCGGCAACGCTACGGTACGCAATTGGAAAACGGTGAACAAGCTGTATGCCTTACTGGCTGAACAGGA